>JBGSNV010000159.1:0-4064 GCA_041739485.1 Chitinophagaceae bacterium | reverse complement strand
ACATGGGATGTTTTTTTATGGATTCCGGCGATTGAATCGAGGCAAATAGGCGCATCTTTTTAATACAAGGTTACGCTTGGCTTTTCACCCGGCCAGGAGCCCAACAGCTTTTCTGCCACTTCGAAACGGTAAGCGAATATTTTGCGGAGTTCGCTGCGTACCAAAATGGTATTGGCAATATCTCCAAAAATCCAGAAAGGAATCCGGTAATGCACAATATCGGTCATTTCCACCCCACCTTCTATTTCCCTGAAATGATGCTGATGGTGCCACAAACTGTAAGGACCATAGCGCTGCTCGTCAATAAAGAATTTGTTTTCAACTACCTGCGTTATTTCGGTCATCCAATACAAAGGGATACCCAAAAGCGGCTTTACCTTGTATTCTATCACCTGACCCGCATACATCCGTTCACCGTGATGATGACTAAGAATCTGGAAATCAAGATGCGCCGGGGTGATTTCCTTTAAGTTGGCCGGTTTACTGAAAAAATCCCAGGCCTTTTCCATAGAAACCGGTAGTTTCTGAATGGTTTTTAATGAATATGTTTTCGACATGATGAGCAAACGTACAATAACATACATTGGTTGTCAACAAATATAGCTTTGGGAAATAATTAGAGCAATTCGACCCTACTTTTGCGGGATATGCAGCAAAAGCATTTTTCACCACTGTTTCTTTGGGCTATCGGGTGTACCGCTATAGCCGCCGGATGGACCACCTATGGATGTGCCGGCATTGGCCAACCCACCGGCGGCCCCAAGGATACCCTTGCCCCGGTACTGTTGAAAGCAGTGCCGGAGAACTTCACCAAATCCTTTCAGAGCAATACCGTTGTCTTCAATTTTGACGAATACGTAGATATTGATGATGTCAACAACAAGTTGCTGGTAAATCCGCCGCTCGATCGGTTTCCGCAGGTGGATCGGAAACTGAGAACAGTTACCATGAAGATCAAGGACACGCTGAGTCCAAATACAACGTATAGTTTCCGCTTCGATGGCATTATAAAGGATGTAAATGAAGCCAATCCATTGGGTGATTTTACCTATGTATTGTCTACAGGCACCTATTTCGATACCGCACAGGTGGCCGGCACGGTACTGGATGCCCAAACCGGAAAAGTGGATAGTACGTTGATCGTATTGCTCCACAGCAACCTTTCTGACACCGCGGTTATCAAAGAAAAACCAAAGTATGTAACCCGGCTCAACGGCAAGGGTCAGTTCCTGTTTGAATATGTGGCACCCGGTACCTATCATATTTTTGCGCTGAAGGATCAGGGCTTTCGCCGCTATTCGGATACCACGGTTCCTTTTGCTTTTCTGGATACCACCATTGTGCTGAGTACCAATACGCCACCCGTTGATCTTTTCTTTTTTAAGAAAGAAAAAGCAGAAGATCCTGCCGAAGCCCCTGAAGCAGAACCAACAAGTACGGAACGCCGCAGAAACCGGGATGTGGATGAAGAAGGCCCGAGGGTTTTAAGATATCAGGCTTCTGCCAACGAGCAACGCCCCCTGAATATTTTTGAAAACCTGACCCTTCAGTTTGCAAAGCCGCTGAAAAGCCTTGACAGCACCCTTGTTTCGCTGACAGATACCTTGTTTCGCCCGGTGGGCAATTTCGTTTTAAAGGCCACCGATACCACCAATACCATTGTAGACCTCATCTATCCCTGGAAACTGGAAACTGCCTACTTGCTTCTTTTGCAAAAGGGATTTGCCACCGATACCTCGGGCATCACCACCAACAAAAATGATACCCTGCAGTTCCTTACCAAATCGGAAAGGGATTACGGAGCCATCAAGATGATTTTCACCGGCGTGGATTTTTCAAAAAATCCGGTTTTACAATGGATTCAGGGAGGTAAAATTGTAAAATCCATAGCGCTTCCGGGAGCGGTTTATTCAGAAAAACTGTTTATCCCCGGCGACTATGAGATCAATATTTTGCTCGATACCAATAAAAACGGGGTATGGGATACCGGAGATTATGCCACCAAGCGGCAACCGGAAAAAACGATTGATATCCCTCAAAAGCTGAATGTGCGGGCAAACTGGGATAATGAATTTGAAATAAACATCGGGGCACCCGCTACGCCACCCGAAAATCCATAACAAAACCGGGTCAAAACAGCGTAAAAGGTTATAAAACCCGTGGGGAAAAGAAAGTTTGGGAGATATTCCCAAATTGTCTTAAATAAATTTTGGATTTAAACGGCAGACACCTACCTTTGCCGTCCCAAAAATTTAGATATATGAGTCAGGAGGCTGTAAAATACGTTCAGGATCAACTTGCAGAACCAAAGCAATATCCCGCTTTCAAAGCAGGTGATAATATTACTGTAAACTACCGGGTTGTGGAAGGCGCCAAAACGCGTATCCAGAGCTTTAAGGGCGATGTTATCAAGCGTCAGGGTACCGGTGCAACCGCCTCCTTTACTGTTCGCAAGATCAGTGACGGTGTAGGTGTAGAGCGGACTATCCCCCTCGAGAGCCCGCATATCGACAGTATCGTTTTACACAAAACAGGTAAGGTACGTCGTGCTAAACTGTTTTATCTGCGTGAACTGAGCGGCAAAAGTGCCCGTATCAAGGAAAAGCGCATGAACACTACCAAGTAATTTCATTTCAACAAATAGGTTCAGGGACAGTACTTCGGTGCTGTCCCTGTTCTGTTTTTACCCTGCCACAAAGCAGGATAAAATGCTTTCAACAGGCGTCAAACGAACCTTTCGCTCCGCCATAAATCTTTTTTTAAGGAAAACGGGGCGTTATATTCAGGAACTATTGGGTCATTTTAGTATAAAAGCAACGGAGCGGTATTTGCAGGTAGCAAGAACCAAACTCATTCATTTACCAGATCGGCTTGATGATTTGTGGCTAAAAGGAGGCATTGAGTTTTAAATATCCTTATTTTTGAATAAATCCGGATATACGAACCGTAACTAAGCGAGAAAAGATAATAAATCATTATAAATCAATTACTTATCAAAAATGCATATATTGAAATATTGTGTTTTTGGTTCGTATATTAACACGTTACCGGCAAGCGAGTGGCATCCTAACATCCTAGAATTGACCTAAATAGAATCTGCAGTTTAAGAAATAAAATTGAGGTATAAAATGATTAATTTTGCCGACGAAAATGAATAGACCTGATTATTTTAATGTCATTGAAGAACGGTTAAACCTACTTGCACTTCGGATAATTTCCAGAGGTAAGTTGAACATTTTGGACTATCATGGTCACTCTGAAAACTTCTACCAATACTTCTTGAATGAAATTTACGGTTGGACAGTTACAAACGAAAACGACAACAAGCAAAATGTTGAGGCGATTGATTTGATTGACCACACAAATAAGTTTGTAATTCAAGTTTCATCAACAGCAAGCAAACAAAAAATAGAATATTCTCTTTCAAAGGATTCTATTAAAACCTACACAGGTTACACCTTCAAGTTTATTTCCATTGCAAGAGATGCTGACGATTTAAGAAAAGACACCTTCAAGAATCCTCATGGAATTAGTTTCACTCCTTCAACTGACATCATTGATAAGAATTCAATCCTTTCAAAAATAAGAGGTTTGCACATTGACGACCAAGAACGAATTTACAAATTTGTAAAAAAGGAATTGGTTATGGAAATTGACCCAATGAAATTAGAATCCAATTTGGCGACTGTCATAAATATTCTTTCAAAAGAAGATTGGGACAAGACAGAACCCGTTGGAGAAATTAACAGCTTTGAGATAGAAAGAAAAATTTCTCATAATAATTTGAACGCTGCAAAAGCAATTATTGAAGACTATATGGTTCACTATGGTAGAGTAGATAAAATATATACTGTATTTGATTCACAAGGGAGTAACAAAAGCAAATCTGTTCTCTCTACTATTAGACAGGAATATGCCAAAACGGTAGTGTCTCATAAACTGTGTAAGTCTTGAACTTTCTGGGGTGCACCCCAGAAAGTTCAAGACTTTTTTTTAAATTTAAAGCAACAGTTAAATTATGGACAATCAAAAACAAATTGAAGACGCTTTTTTAAAGCAATTGA
>JBGSNV010000142.1:0-17460 GCA_041739485.1 Chitinophagaceae bacterium | reverse complement strand
GGGAAGCTGGTTTTCAGATGTACAATGGGGACTCGATCCGGATGCGTTTATCAATGAATACCCGGTAAACGATACGCCGGCTCAGGCGATATTACCAGCAGTGCATGGTTTGCAGATCGGAGTGGTTACCCAGCTCGAAAGTGATCCGCTTGGCGAGGACCGGATCCTGGTAAAATTACCGGCAGTGGATGCGGCCTCTGATGGGGTTTGGGCAAGACATGCATTAGCAGATGCCGGCAATGAAAGAGGTGCTTTTTTCCGCCCGGAGATTGGCGATGAAGTGATTGTAGGGTTTTTAAACGATGATCCCCGCTTTCCGGTGGTTTTGGGAATGCTCAACAGCAGCGCTAAACCAGCGGTCATGCCTTCTACCGACGATAATCACGAAAAAGGAATTGTGACCCGGGAAAAATTGAAGATCTGGTTCAATGACGATACTAAAGTGCTCGAAATAAGTACACCCGCCGGCAAGGTCATTTTGCTTGATGAGGATGCCGGGGAGATTACGATTAAGGATGAAAATGATAATAAGATTTTGCTTAGCAGCGATGGCATTACAATTAGTAGTGCCAAGGATCTGATTTTAAAAGCTACCGGAAACATCAGTATGGAAGGGGTGGAGATAGCAGGTTCGGCCAGTGGCAGTCTGAAAATGGAAGGAAGCGGTTCGGCTGAACTCTCCTCAAGTGGTACAGCCACCCTGAAAGGAAGTTTGGTAATAGTTAATTAAAAGAGAGATATGCCTGCAGCAGTAAGATTAGGAGATACTACCAATCACGGAGGCACGGTTACAGGCCCGGGGGTTGCAACCGTATTAATCGGAGGTATGCCTGCTGCCGTTGTGGGTGATATGCATGTGTGCAGTTTGCCGCCAAATACACATCAACCTACGGTCAGCGCCTTCCCGTCAGGAAGCTCTACCGTTTTAATTGGAGGGAAACCCGCTATTCGGGTAGGGGATGCTTGTATTTGCGGGGCGGCTGCAATGGTAGGGCTGCCCACAGTAATAATGGGTTAAAAAAATAGTATGAACGCTGAACATAAATTTATTGGTACGGGATGGCGCTTTCCGCCGGCATTTGATAAGGATACCGGTACTACAGCTATGACCACCGGGGTGGATGATATTGTACGAAGTTTGAATGTATTGATTTCTACCTCGCTTGGAGAACGGGTGATGCGCCCCGATTATGGGTGTCGGTTGAATACCTATGTATTTGATCCCATGAATGTTTCTATGCAGGCCTACCTGAAAAAACTGATTGAAGATGCGATCATTTATTTCGAACCCCGTATTACCCTGATCGGATGCCGGGTTGATTTTGAACAGCATGAGGGTCGTTTAATGATCCATGTTGATTTTAGGATAGATGCTACCAATTCGAGAGCCAATTATGTGTATCCCTATTATCTGAAGGAAGGAACGAATTTACAAACATGAGCGACAGTTGCTTTAAAATAAACGATTTAAGCATCCCCGGTACCCGGCAGGAAGAGCGTCCGCAGAAAGGGCTTGCGGCTGATTTTGTGCGTCCCGATGAACGCACGATGGCAGCCTTACTCGTTTTTGTTTCTCAATATGCAGGGCTTATTCGTTTTTACCGTTATTACGGCCCCCAACAGGTGGAATACGTTCCGGAGGGGGATTGGAAAGCGCTCTGGATGAGCAGCGAAGGTTTTCAATATGCGGGTGTCGCTATTACCCCGGCAAGTCTGCCCAATATTACGTTTTACCGGTGGCTCAATTTGTATGAAAAAGGAAGTACCCGGCAAGTGCGGTTTGCCGCCTGGAGGGTGTTATGGGATATCCTTTTTTCAATATACCGGGATATCAATGAAATTTATAAAGCCCTACCGGTGGGTATGGAGTTGCGAAGCTTTATAGGTCAGGAAATTTCGAATCAGTTGACCGCGGATTTTATGAATGCTGCCGCCCGTTATCTGAATGCACATGAAGCAGACATGATCCCTGAAATTGCTGCCAAAAATATACCTCCTGTCCCGGGCGAATACGTATTGTATCAATCTACTTCCCCTGCCGATGATGTCTATCCCTTTGGTTATGCCGATGATTTGCTGGCAAAGGGGTTTGATCTGGTATGGATGCATCCTTCCAAAAACCATACTTCGTGGACTGCTTTTTATGAGGAACTTGAAACTTTTGATCAGGAGACCGATTATGCAGCAGATCCTTCGGGGGCATTTGTTCCTGATTTTTTTGGAGGGACCGGTTTAACCGGATTCGACCGGATTGATTATTCAACCCTCAACATCCGTAAACTTTTTGAACGGGCTTTTGGCAGTTATGCAAGAATCATTGGTCAGGCAGATCAGTTGATGAAGCAAAAGCTGGAATCACAGCATGATCATCAGCCTCATCAGGGACTGATGCTTTCTTTTTTGCGATTGTTTGAACTGCTGCAGGGTTCTATCAATCAATTTACCCACAAACACCTGAGCTATTATTACGAAAGGGTTCTGCAACTGAACCCCAATGCGCCGGTACCCGATTCGGTGCATCTTTGGATGCAACCCGCTAAAAATATTGATAACCATTTATTGAGAAAAAATACGTTGGCACTTGGAGGTAAAGATGGGGACGGACAAGTACTTTTTTATGCCCTGAATCAGGAACTTGTGGTGAACCGCTCTGCTATTGCGGCCTTAAAAACCCTATATCTGCAACCGGGAGCAACAGCAGGCGTTATCGAAAATGTTTATGCCTCACCTTATCCGTTGCAGGAAGATGGAGATCAGGCTAAAGATATGGCTCCATCCTGGGATGCCTTTGGCGATCAACGGCTGCTTGCCAATTCCGGGGCTGAAACCAAGGCGCAGGCCATGGGTTTTGCCATTGCTGCCCCCATATTACACCTGACCACCGGGGTACGAAAAGTCATCCTCAAAATAAAGACGGATGCATCCGGAAAAAGCAAAATTCAAAGCCGTTGGACAGAAGTTTGGTTGCGGAATGTTTTGACAGTGCAATGGAGTGGATTGGAAGGATGGAGTACCTTGTTGCTCGATGGAGCAAATTTTGATTATGTCCTTCCAAATGCAGCCAACATTTTTGAATGGCAGTTTACCTTACCCGTTTCTTTTGCACCGGTTACCGGTTACGACCCCGAAGTATGCGATGGAGGGCTTCCGGGTTCTTTTCCGGTTATCCGGATATTGATCAATCAAACCGATCCGCAGGTGTACGATGCTTTCGAAGGGATTGCGATTTCGGAGTTAAATATTGATGTGGAAGTTGATAATATGGATGCCCTGACCATTCAGGGGCCACAGGGCAAACTCGATCCCGCTAAACCTTTTCAACCTTTTGGTCCGAGCCCGGTAGATAGTGATATTTTTTATGTCGGACATCCTGAACTTGTGCATCAGCCCATTACTTTTTTAAGGCTCTCGATGAGCTGGCAGGATTACAATTCCAACCTGAAAGCCTATTACGATTATAACAAAGCCGGAACTACTACCAACTATCTCGGCATTAGCTCCAACAACAGTTTCTTGGTGGATATGGATATTCTGCGTAACAAACAGTGGAGCACCCTGAAATCGAACGATTACCTGCTTTCTTACGCAACCACCACCTTTGTAAAGGATCCGGCGGTTGTTACTCCTCCCATTTCATTGCCGGAGGTATACAATACAGATCCGATTGCCTACGATCTGAAAACACAAAATGGATTTTTGCGGTTGGAACTCAAATATCCCAATGCGGCTTTTGGTCATAAAATCTGGCCTAAACTGTTGAGTGAACAGACGGTAGCCTTTGCCGCCAATCAGACTATCAACAGCTTGCCCAATCCGCCCTATGTGCCGGTTGCCATACAGGTGCAACTCGATTACCGGGCATCAATGGCAGTACCTCTCGTGCCTTATGCTTCCAAACAGCCGGCTTTTTTTGGCATTACTCCCTTTGGCTACCAGACTTTTGATATCCAACTAGACCTTTTTCCCCGATTTGAAGGAGAGATCAAAAATGCTGACAGCACTTTTGAAAAGCTTGCGATGGAATCGGTCTGGTATATTGGGGTAAAAGATTGCCAACCGGGTGAGTTGTTGAATCTGCTGATTCAGCTAAACGAAGGCAGCGAAGACATCAGCGTGGATACGCCGGAAGTACACTGGAATTACCTGAGTACAGACGGCTGGAAACATTTTGATACCGCTTTTTTGGGAGACGATACTAATGGGTTATTGCAATCCGGAATCGTGATGGTAATGGTGCCGGAGGAAACAGATTTCTTGTCAAAAGAATTGCCCGCAGGCCATTGCTGGATAGCCGCTATGGTACAGGACAACAGTGCCGGCTTGCCGCAGGTTATTCAGGTGCATACCAATGCGGTAAAAGCCACGCTGTTTAATGCTGCGGTACATCCCGGTCACTTTTTAGAAGCATTGCCACCGGGGCAGGTTTCAAAGTTTTTTATTCCCGATCCCGCTATTAAAAAAGTGAATCAACCCTATCCGGGTTTTGGGGGCAAGCCTGCAGAAGATCAGGGGGCTTTTTATACAAGGGTCAGTGAGCGATTGAGGCATAAGGATCGTGCTGTTACAATCTGGGATTATGAAAGATTGGTGCTGCATCAGTTTCCGGAAGTTTATCTGGTAAAATGCCTTAATCATACCGGTTATTCCATTAATTGTGACGACACTACAGCAGCAAGGAAATACCGGGAAAAATTGCCTGGGCAGGTCATGTTGATTCCTTTGCCTTTTGCTTCCAAAGTACAGCTCCAAAATATCTGTCAACCGGTATTCAGTCAGGGTTTTTTGCAACGGGTACATGATTTTATTGCCGGGTCCGTTAATCCGGATGTTTGTACGCCTTTTGTAAAACCACGAAACTGCGGATTGGCTACCCTGCATGTAGAGAACCCCGTATATGAAACCATTTCTGTAGAATGTCATGTACGCATCCGTCCCTGTATCGATCCTTATTTTTATGCTGCTCAGTTAAAAGAAGACCTGAATAAATTTTTGGCACCCTGGATTGAAGGAGACTTTTCTGCCATTCGTTTCGGAGGAAGGTTGCATGTATCCGTGGTGGTGTACTTTATGGAACAATTGCATTATGTAGATCATGTAGGTCAGGTAAAAATAATACAGCAGGATGCTGAAAGCGCAATGATGCTAAACGCTTCCGAACCAGACCTTGCAGTGGCCACAACCTCGAGATCAGTTTTAACCTCATCCGATAACCATACCATTCACCTGTTGAATTTATGAATACGTATGATACCATACCACGTAACCGGCAAAGGCCCACTGTAGAAGACTATGATGCCTTGCGTAAACTGGGGCTGGAATATATCGAGCAGTTTTCAAGGGAATTGTGGACCGATTTTAATATTCATGATCCGGGTATCACCACCATGGAAGCGCTTTGTTATGCCATTACCGATCTTGGTTATCGCACCGGTTTGCCGATGGAGGATTTGTTGGCAAGAGCGAAAGAGGATACTACCAAGGATTTTTTTACGGCCCGGGAAATACTGCCTTGTAATCCGGTTACCCTGGAGGATCTCCGCAAAAAGATCATAGATGTAGCCGGAGTAGAAAACGCCTGGGTCAGCGGCTGGATGGATGAGCCTTGTGCGGATCCTTTGGAGTATCCTGCGTATTTCATTAAATGCGATCCGCCCAATCAGCGTTTTACCATCAACGCCAATCTTCCGGCTACCGGAGAGTCGGGCTATGAAGCAAGAAATATCGATGGGCTGTATCGCTTTCAATTGCTCATGGAGGAAGATCCTGTTTTAGGGGATATCAATATTCCATCGGTGGATTGGGAGATGAGTGATGCTGTCACCGGAAGACGACGCGCCTTGGTACGTTTTATTTTTCCCGTAACCATCGAGAAAAAATATCCCGGTAAGGTCGGCGAGGTTTCCCTGGTAGAAAGGCTATCTGAAGGAAGCATCACCGGTTTTACGATTACCAATTTTGCAGGAACCCTGCGGAATACTTTTGATCTCGAATTGAATTTCGGAGCACAATCCGTAAAAATAGATCAGGTTGCTTTTCATATTCGACCGGTACAGCCGGGGCTTACGATGGCCGAATTGAGAGATGAGCTGGAAATTTATTTGTTGTCGGCAAACGCGGCTATTAAAACAGAAATTATTTCGAAAATATTTCAGCGGTTTTCACAAAAGGTAGCCCGGGTTTCGGCCATCATTGATGCTGTGTATTGCATGTATCAACGCATCCGGAATCTCTGTGAAGATGTGATTTGTATTGGCATTGTGCCTTCGCAGGAAATAGCGCTTTGTGCAGATATCGAAACCGAACCGGGTGCAGATCTCGAGCAGATTTTAGGAACCTTATATTTTGAAACCGATACTTTTTTCTCTCCCCCTGTGCGGTTTTACCTGTTGCAGCAAATGATGGCAATGGGTTATAAGGTGCAGCATATTTTTGAAGGTCCCTTGCTACGGCATGGGTTTATTACCGACGAATCTTTGCGTCAATCCGTGTTATTTGATCGCATCAATCTGAGTGATCTGTATCAGCTGATCATGAATATACCCGGCGTAAAAACGGTGAAGTATTTGCAGATCACCAACTACCTGCATGGGATTCCGCAAACTGAAGGGATTCCTTCGTCAAGCCATCCCTCGTGGACTTTATTGCTTGGTGGTTTCTTTCATCTCAACCTCGACCGGCTGCGGTCAAAGATCACTTTTTTCAAAGGCAATATGCCGATTACGGCCGATCGGCAGGTGGCAGACCGGATCTATGCCGATTTAAAAGCAAGTATTGCAAGACCAAGGATCAATACGGCGCTTGGAGGTAGTGAAGATCTTCCGGTACCACAGGGTACTCCCTATCATCTGGAAGATTATTATTCCATGCAAAATGAGTTTCCGGCCACTTATGGCGTCGGGCCTGATGGCATCCCTTCCGGTTCGGATATGGAGCGCAAAACCAATATCAAACAATTCAAGGGATTCCTGCTTTTTTTCGATCAGATTCTTGCCAATTATCTGTCGCAGCTTGCTCATCTGAAAGACCTCTATTCTGTCAGTCAAACAGGTACGCAAACCTATTTTATGCAACCGGTGTATGATGTGCCCACACCCAAGGATGAGGAAATGCGTAATTTCTTCGGGACGGCACCGCTCCTCAAGGATTATACACCACAGCCAAATGTACCCGGAGGCACCTTGGATTTGGATGACGAAGATACTTTTGACACTTCGTGGAATAATTTTATTGATCCCCCCGGACCTGTTCAGAACAATTACATGAAGCAACTGAAAAAAATGGTAGAAATACCGGATGATTTGCTCGACAGACCGAACCGCTTTCTCGATCATTTACTGGCGAGATTTGGAGAGAGTTTTTCCGATTATGCAGCCATGTTGTACAATGTAACCGGGGTTACGATGGAGACTTCGGGTTTGAAAACCGGAGAAGAAATAGCCGTAGACAAAAGAGCATTTTTATCGGAGTATCCTTTAATCAGTTATAACCGCGGCAAGGGACAATATGTAAAAAACTGTGCCCCCGGTGTGGATGGCTTACTTTCCAAAGAAGGGCAAACAGATGCAGCTTTGCTTGAATATGATTTCTTCAATCCGCCGCTTCCTTCCAATGCAGCAGGGCTTCAGAAAAGAGCAAGCCGGCTGCTGGGGATGCAGATTTCAGATAACGACTGGCTGGTGTTAGAGCGGTTTTTGGTAACCGAAGTGAGTCCCGGAAAATTTGGTTTTGAAATAGTTTACAACAGCGATGGCGATAAGGTAAAAGGGACTCTGGAATATGCTTCAGAAAAAGAAGCTTTTCAGGCCATAGAACAAATAGTGGCCTGGAGTCTTTCTGATCAAAAAGCTACTGTATTCGGTATTTTACTTTCGGCGGGGCAGCATTTTATTACTATTAATAAGCCTGATACAACCTTAGTTGCCGAAAGCACTATTGGTTATGCCACGCCACTTTTAGCACAGCAAGCGTTGGAGGATTTGTTTGCTGCTTTTTATCGCGATGGAATTAAGGTGGTAGACCATTTACTGCTTCGGCCACTTCCCATTTCGGAAGTTGTATTTATTGTTCCGAATCCCGGTGTGCTTTTACCGGATGATCCGAAACTGGAAAGTGTAGGTTTTTTCCCGTTGTGCGCCGAATTGAATCCGGATTGCGATTGTCCGGAAACCGATTATTACAGTTTTCGCATCAGTGTGATTCTTCCTTACTGGGCGCCCCGGCTGCGCAATATGGACTTCCGGCATTTTGCAGAGTCTACCATGCACCGCGAAACCCCTGCTCATATTTTACCGAAATTTTGTTGGGTGAGTATGTACGATATGTGGCGGCTGGAAACGGCCTATAAGGATTGGTTCGGGGAGAATAAAAAATACAAACCCAATATGAGTGTTCTGAGACCCCGGTTGAAGAAACTGATCTCTGTGCTCAATACACTCACCAATGTTTATCCGGAAGGTCATTTACATGATTGCGACAATCCGGGCACCGATAACCCGGTTATTTTAAACCAAACCATTTTAGGAACATTTTAAATGTGCGGATATGGCTATACATCTTTTACCACCGGTCTACAATCAATTGCCTTTTTTTCAGGCAAATCAGGTTCTTACCTATGGCCATCTCAATGATATGGCCAATTACCTGTATCAGCAGGAGCGCTATACCCGCAATAAAACCATAGGAACCGGTATTGTTTGCGGGCTGACATATCGTTGGCAACAGGCAGCTACCAAGGCGCAGGTTATCATCGATGAAGGTATTGGCATTACTTCTGCCGGTTATCTCATTGTTTTTCAGCAACCTGTTTTGGAGGGCGTTGTCGTTCCCTATACGCACCGGCGCAATTTTAACCGGCTCTCTGATTTCCCCCCATTCGATAATCTGCCCAATCCGGCTAATACGCCGATTTATGAGTTGATTACCCAAACAGAATTCGACGAAGAACAACTTGTGCCAAAATCAGAGTTGATGCATGCGGACCGTACCAATCGGGTATTGATTTTGTTGTTTGATCCGGAGGTTTTAAATGTTGCGAAGTGTCTCGATGAAGGCTGTGATGACAAAGGGAAAATTTACCGTTTCCGGGTCAGGGCCCTTCTTGTGCCAAAGCCATTGATGGAAGCGGCTACTGCACTAACCGAAGCAGGAAGGGGTTGGAAAGCAAGAGAGGCCGTTCAATCAGATATTCGTTTTATGCGGATACCTTCTCTTTGGAATGGAGTGAATCTTTCGGCAATAGGAGATGCTAATGCATTTGCAAACATGTATGTAGGAAAGGTTACCAATGCGCTGCTCGATGAAATGGCGGTAAAAATGGAGAAGCTTTTGGGGGCTTACCCCTGGTTGTTTGGTCCGGCTACCGAATGTTTAAAAGACGAAATTGCAGCGCTTGCCGGCAGCAGTCTTCCCGCCTTATTCAAATCAAGGGCTGTTAGCTATCGCGATGCAGCAGCTAAGCGGGTTCATATTCAGTTTCTTTATGATTTTCTGAGAGATATTGCAGATGCCTATAACGAGCTGGCTGAGTGTGTCATGGAGCTTGCTGCCCAATGTGGCGGCGATGAAAAGTTATATCCTTTTCACCTGATGCTTGGGTTGCCTCAAACCAACGAAACCCTTACCTGTACCAAAGAAGAAAAGTTTAAAGAGCCACATCATCGTTTCCGGCATCCCTTTGTGCCTTCTCCGGTAATGGATAGTCAATGGCATTTAACCGAAAAAATAATTTTGCTGCATAAGCGACTCGCAAGAATGATTGATGGTTTTGATTGGAGTACAAGAAATGCCAATCCGAAAATTTCGCCTTCACTTGATTTTGACAATATGCTTGGCAAAAGGGCTCTGCCGGCCTATTATGATAGCCGGGCAAGCAATCCATTATTGTGGGTGTGGAATCCTTCCTTTACCCAACACAATCAGATTGAGTTTATACAAGGTTATGCCTTTTTCAATCAAAATAAATTGCTGGAACATGATCTGGCTAAAAATAATTTTTTCCGGATTGAAGGGGTAACGGGGCGCCCCTTTGCGGACGTACTTCAAACGATCAATGATCTGAGAAAACAATACATGCTTCCTTTTGGAGTGATGGCCTTGCCCCTTTTGCCCATTGATAAAAAAGAACAACAATGTAGTTGGCCCGATTTGCAGGAGGAGTTTCTTTACTACCGGGATCGTGTGTTGGGTTATCTCCGTGAAATTAAAGCATGGTTACCCACTTTAACTCCCTTCCTGGTGAATGTGCTTGACAAAAAAACCAATGAGATTGAACAGGTATTTGGACGATTCATGGAATTACTTGAAAATGCACGATGTATTGAAGATTTCCCCTATCAGGAATGGAAGAGAAATTATACGGTGATATGGAGTTGGTTGTTTTTAAACTATGCCAAAAAACAGAGTGCCGATCAGAGTACAATCGGAGCTTTCCATTACTGGAATAGTGTGTTCAATATTTCCAATCTGATTTTATTTGCTCCTTTGTATAAAATCTGGTTTGCATTCCGTTACAGGCAATCTGTATTGCAGGCTACCGGTGAAAACAGTTTTCAGCAGTTAAGCGCACAGTTTATGGGGCTCGAGCATCTCGCTGGTGTACGAAGAGGACATACTTTTCTTTTGGTATATGATTCTGCAAATCAGAATGTTATTGGCGATTTCAATATGCCCGACCTGCAGAGCTGTGGTTGTGATTGTAAGGTGCTTGGCTGTAATGGAGAACAAAGGGTATTGGTTTCTCCCATGGAAAAACCAATTTTAATGGTGGTGTATCCATATAATGATCAGTTTTCTGCTTTGCAGGGAAACCTTCAGGTTTTACTATCGAAAATTATAGCCACTTACGAACCCGAACCTGATACCTACGTGCTACGGCTTGACGAAATGGGATTTTATAAAGCGGACAGTCAGATAGATCCGGAAATAAATTTGATGGAGGAAACCGGCAAAAAGCCTGAGGATTTGGTAGCCAATTGGGAAAAGGATCAGTTTGTGGTTCGGTTTAAATTTAATCAAAAGGATGGCGAAAACACGGGTGGAGTAAGGATATTCCAATATCAAATGAAAGGGGATTTTTCAGGGCCTGTTGTTGAAGGTGTCTTGATCCTGATTATTGCCGGGGTGCTTGAAAGGGCGGTAGCTGCCAATGAAAGAGACAATATTTTTGAGGCTGATATTGCTGCTCCAAACAAAACTTCCTATTATCCTTACGATACTGAATTCGCAGGCAAAAGAAAAACGGTGATTGAAGTAGCACAACCAACTAAGCAAACTACCATTGGCCGGGATAAGGTCCGGGTATTTACCACACCTGCCGGCAACAAAATGGGTATTTACACCGATAAGAAAGGACAGGACTATTTGAAATTGGTCGAGGTGAAGAATCCGGTGGTGGAGGAAATTCCTTTTGTATTGCGCATGGGAGATGATCAGGTAAAGTCGAAATTTACGGTCAATATTTCCGATAAAAAGGAAAAACTGGAAACACCCAACATCAGTGGAATTATTAAAGATCAAAAGGGGATGCCTTTGGAGAATGTAAGAATTGTGACCGGAACCGGAAAAGAAGCAATTACCAATAATAAAGGCGAATACACACTTGAAGGGGTAAAGGCAGGTGAAATTTTACGTGTAGAACGCAAAGACTTTGAAACAGTCAAGCTTCAGGTGAATACCTCAATGCCTGACGAAATTGGTATGAAAAAGGAAACAACCACGATCACCGGAGCGCTCGATAATATTACCATACCGGATTCTATTAAAAATCTTACAAAAGGATTGAACCTGAATATCAAGACCCGTATTCCTAAATAATTATGGGTAAGCAAGACAGCCATATCATCCATCGGATCCGGTTTGAACTGAGTAGTTCGGATGCGGAACTAGCCAAACAGGCAAGCGATGCGTTAGGGGGTGTGGCCATAACAAGGGTAATGGATCAGGTACTAAAGGAATTTGAAAATCAGCCGCAAAGGGTTCGGATCGACCTGATTGAATTGGATGCAGGTCATTTGTTGCCCGAAGACCTCCAAGACCTTGAAAATATTTTGCTGGAAAGACTTGCGGGGCCGTTGCGAAAGGAAGTTTTGTCGCAGCGTAAATCCGGCACCGTTACCAAAGGTGCTGGAAGGAAAGATCCCGCGGAAATGGATGCAGATGAATCCCAATGGACGGCTCTATTTCACTATTTTCAAACGGGTCAAAAAGCATGGTTTCTGGCAGAGGAGGTAGATGTGCGGTTGGTTTGGAACCAATGGATTACCTCTTTTGGAAAAGAGCTCCCCAACAAAATAAAAGAGGCTGCTTCCTTGAATCCTGCCGCCCTTTACCGGATGGCACAACTATTCAGCGAGTCACAATTTCAAACGGTTTTATTGCCTGCCTTGCCACAGGCATTGAAAAAAAATTTACTAGTATTGCAGGCATGGTTTCCAAAGGAACATCCTTTTGTGCCGGAAATATTCTCTTCTGAAACCATGTTGGGATTCCTCACTATTTTGCTGGAATCTTTGGAGAGGGAAAGTACGCAGTCTTATATCATGATGGCATTATTGCAAAACTGGAATAGCCGGATAAAAAAGGAAGACAGAGGGGAATGGATACTTGAGTTGCAACAGAAAATGCAAAAAAATAAAGAGGAATCCTCCGGAATGTCACCGGAAGCCCGCAGGATATTGAAGCAGTTTGTTATGGAGGTTTTACCGCAAACAGATTTTCAGACAAAGGCAGGAGAAGCACGAAATCAAAAGAAGGGAAATACATCTCCTGATAATGTGGAGAAGGAAGCGGTTGCAAAAAACAACGTATTTTCTGATAGTGAAAAAAAAGTTGGGGAAATGGATCCGGCAATCAGGAAAGACCTCCTGATCACACATGCCGGTTTGGTTTTGGTCAATGCGGGTTTGATGATGTCTTATTTCAAAAGAATCGGTTGGGTACAGGAAAATAAAATTGCGGATACAGATGCCGGGGTATCTATTCGTCTTTGGATGCATTACCTCGTTTGGGGCGATCAACCGGCGCTTGATTACGATCTCATTCTTCCTAAAATTATGACCGGATTTCCGGTACAACAGCCGGGTTCGTTTTTTCCTGAATTGAGTAAGAATCATCGAAAAGCCGGGGATGACTTTCTGAAAGAAGAAATCGGGTATTGGAAGCAATTGAAAAATACAAGCCCGGATGGGTTGCGAACTGCGTTTTTACAACGCAACGGTATCCTGACTATGGAACCGGTTGGCTGGCAATTGCAGGTGGAAGGCAAAACGCCCGATATCCTTATCGACCGGCTTCCATGGAGCTATAGCATCATTAAATTACCCTGGATGGAAAAACCGCTGTTTACACAATGGAATACAAGCAACTAAAATATAACGCCGGGCATTTGAAGGCAGACCTGAAATGGCTGGAGCAGGTATTACAAAACCGTTTGGAGAGTCTTTCTGAAAATAACAACGGGAATGCATTGACGCCGGCTCCGGAATTAAAAGGACCGGCCTCTGTTTATGCGAAATTTCTTAAGCAGTTTCAGGTAAATGACGAAGAGCGCCTGATCCTGATTCTTTCGTTACAGCCCTTTCTGGCACCGGGACTACTCGAAAAAGGGGTACAGGCAGCCGGTAAGGATCCGGGATCTTTTCCTGATTTAGGCGGCGTAAAATCAAGTCGTTACAATGGGATGTTGCCGACGGGTGAAACCGTTATGTTTATATTGGCAGGCAAGGATCTTGCAACAAGGATCCGGGTTGGACTTTATTTTTCACCGCAACATTTTTTTTACACAAAAAGTATTTTGAAACTCGATGAAACCGATGGCATAGAACCCGAGACATCCGGCGTATTGATGCTTTCTCCTGAAGTGCGTTATATGCTTACCTCAGCTACCCGTTGGCTTCCCGTTTTTAATAGTCAGTTTCCTGCAAAGGAGATTCGTTCTGCCTATGAATGGGAAGATTTGGTGCTCAACCCGGATACCGAAATGCAGCTCGAAGAACTGAAAGACTGGCTGGATCACCGCAAAGTGCTTTTAACAAAATGGGGATTCGATAAGCATTTTCATCAGGGCTATAAAGCCTTGTTTCATGGACCCGCAGGTACGGGTAAATCCTTAGCTACCGCGCTGCTTGGGAAGCGGCACAAAATGCCGGTTTACCGGATTGATCTGTCAATGGTCATCAGCAAATACATTGGAGAGACTGAGAAAAACCTGTCTCGGATTTTTGATGCTGCAGCCGGAAAAGAATGGATCCTCTTTTTTGATGAAGCCGATGCGCTCTTTGGAAAAAGAACCAATGTGCAAAATGCAAATGACCGCTTTGCCAATCAGGAGGTTTCTTATTTGCTGATGCGGATGGAAGAATATGATGGCCTCGCTATCCTTGCTACCAATTTGCAGGCCAATATCGACCGGGCTTTTCTCCGGCGTTTTCAAAGTGTGGTACATTTTGGCTTGCCCGATAGTACACAGCGATTAAAGATCTGGGAAAAAGGGTTTCCTGAAAAACTGCGTGGGGAAGATATCGACCTCAGGATGGTTGCAGAAAAATTTGCTCTAAGCGGGGCGCAAATCATGAATGTGATCCGGTATAGTTGCATCCGGGGTTTAAAAGAAAATAAAGGGTTGGTAACTATGAGTTTTATCATTGATGGTATTCGCCGGGAACTCAGCCGGGATTCGGGGCTTTCCGGAGAATAATCAACCGATTTTTTTAAGTCGGTGGGGATAGATTTTTTTCCTGCAGGGGTTCCTTTTTAGATGGTTTAAAGCTGTAGCAATTGTTTTTCTTTTCAATTATTGTTTAGCGTTTTGCAGCTACCCGAAGGGCGGGACTTTCACCACAAAACTTGATTTGAAAAACTAATGTTTGATTAACCACAAAACTGTCTTTGGAACACGAAACCCCGCCTTTAGGGTAGGTGCTATTGGCGGTTCGTGGTTCTTTTCTATTGTTGGTTAGGTCAACAAACATTGGAATTTGATGTCTAACTCTTCAATAAATTGAAAGTCATTTATCCACCTAATTCCCATGTTTTCGCAAACGTTAGGAATTTTTATTCTTTTCGAGTTTAGTGCAGTCACTTTTTCTTCTTTTGTAACTACACTTGCATTTTCGTGCAAAGCATGAGCAATTACCCAAGGGTCGGCTAATGAGCGTGCTTTTGTATTGTCAACTAAGTTTTTGTGTATCGGGTCTGCTGCATAAATTTTTTGTAAGCAGATAGTAATAGGTTCACTTATTTTATTGATTGGTATTTTGCTTCCTTTTAACCATTTTGAAAGGTCATCTTCTGTTCTTACAATTTCTTCGTAAACTAATTCAGGAATGAAAATCTTTCCCTTTTTACCGAGCTCAACTAAAATTTTACAATAATCAGGGCAAAATTTTGGGTTGTAGTATTTTTGCCACGCTTGGATTAACACGTTGGCATCCAAACAATATTTGTTTGCCTTTGTGCTCATTTAAATAATTGTGATTCGAGTTTTGGAAATTTGTTTACTTGAACGTTTAATAGATTACTAGCTAATGTTGGCTCAATAGAGCCGCCACGAAATGCATCTAATACAGTTTGGGTAAAAAGTCTGCTGTTTCTGTTAAGTTGAAGTAGAAAGTAATTCGGTCCACCTGGTTTATCCTTTTCTTTTTGTTTGGCTTTTTTTTCCGCTTCTCTTTTTAAATACTCCGCATAATCAATGTCAGCTTGCTTTTTTAGGTTCTGATATGTTGGTGTTGAAATGATATTTAGATTCAATGCACGAACCAAAAGGGCAAAGGAACTTACACCTAATTGCTTTGCAACTTTAAAAATACCTTTAGAGGTCTGAAAAGAAGTTGAATCAAAGCTCAAAATAATTTCTTTAGGCATTAAAGCATTCGCTGCAACTTTATTGCAGAATAATTCTACTGGGTGAAACTTGTCTTTATGTTTTAAGTCGGGTTCAACTTCATTTGAAATACCTGTTTCAGCTATCCAAATGTGAGCTAACTCATGCACAAGTGTAAATAGTTGTGGTGCATTCCAATCGTCAGAGTTTACAAAAACGAATGGTGCAAATGGGTCAGCAATTGCAAAACCTTGCAATTCTTTAGAATCTAATTTAAGTCGGGAGTGAATAAAACTTGTTCTTGAAACGAAAATGCCATTCGTTTCTGCTGCATCAATCCATTCTGTAATTGGGTTGTCTGTCTTGTAGGATGCAGGATTTATTTTTAATGTGTCAAGAATGTCTTTTGCTACAGTATGAGGGTTATCATTTATTGAAAAGCGACCTACAAAAGCCAATTTGTCTTCTTGGTTTTCTGAATTTACATCACTTATCCATGCTTGCTTTTGTTGGATTTCTCTGATGATAAAAATTGAAGATGTTGTAAGAGTCTTTGAGCCTGATTTTCTAAAGTCTTGAAGTGGCTGAAAGTCACGAGGAACTTCAGGCAAAAAGAATAAAGCAAAAGGTCTTTTATAGGCTTTGGCAAGCGTTTGTGCTTGCTTTATTGTCGGTTGATTTGTTCCTTCTTCCCACTCTTTTAATTTGTTAACTGTCACAGAAACTTTGGCAGCAGCAGTTTCTTCGGTCATTTTTGCCGAATTTCTTGCCCATTTCAGAACATTTGGGGTTATGTATGCTTTGTCTGCCATTAAGATTTCAAAAATACAAATTTTAAAATTGGTTTTGTCAAAATACTAGTGTTTTGTCGGTAGCAGTCGATTTTTTAGCATGACTGCCAGCTTCCTTTATACGCAATTCCTTATACGCTTTTCCTGCATCCTGAATCATTTTGAAAAAAGGATATTTTTTTCTTTTTGGCTTTTTTAGGGTTTCGGATATTTCGTCAAAAGGAGGATGTTCAGAGGCCCATTTTTTCCATTGTTTATAGTTATGGATGATATCCGGAGTAGCATCGTTTTTATAGTAAAGGAAATAATAATAATCAGCAGGAGCATCCCCGAAGCTCTTACGAAACATAAAAAAAGAAATCTCATCATAGGCAATAACCCGGTGAAGAAATCTCATAGGATTAGGACCCTCTTTTCTAATTGCCGCTATCCACGAACCCTTTAACGACCTGCTTTCAAACCAGCCGCTTCCAATATGTTTCCCTGGAGTTGCCCGATAGTATCCCTTTACATCTTGAGGATCATACACCCGGATGGAGTCATTGGGAAAAACAGCTATCAACCGGCTAAAACCATAATCATCAACAAGACCAATGACCTTTTTGCGAAAACTTGTTTCCTTATGCGGGTCGGCAGGTATAAAAGCCTGAATCGTATCTCCGGTGAGCGTTATTATTTTATCAGGAAATGCATCCTGAGCGGAAAGCGTACCTGAAATAAGTATTATGATTAAGCCAAGTTTTATCCCCATATTTACGTATTTTTTTTCGCCGGATCTGCATCGGATAACCTATTAAGAAAACATTACTTTAAGTAAAAAATCCTGATGACAACCTCCGCAGTCTCTGT
>JBGSNV010000126.1:0-16856 GCA_041739485.1 Chitinophagaceae bacterium | reverse complement strand
GCTCAAAATCCGGATGTATATTTTCAAGGTCGCGAAACCGTGAATCTGTTTTACAGCAAGACGCCGGACATTGTAGAAAACGTCATGAATGAGTTTGGAGCGATTACCGGACGGTCGTATAAATTATTTGAATATTTTGGAGCCCCGGATGCTGAAAGGCTGATCGTAATCATGGGATCAGGGGCAGAAACGGCTATTGAAACTGCAAAAGCCTTACAGGCAAATGGAGAAAAAACAGGGGTACTTCAGGTACGTTTATTTCGTCCGTTTTCGTTGGAACATCTTATTCAGGTTTTACCTGCAACCGTTACTTCTATTGCAGTATTGGATCGTACCAAAGAGTCCGGAGCATCAGGTGAGCCTTTGTTTCAAGATGTACTGACTGTTTTGGTTCAGGCTTTTCAACAAAAGAAAATAACCCGCTTACCTAACCTGATTGGTGGACGTTACGGGCTATCGAGTAAAGAATTTACACCGGCTATGTGTAAGGCGGTTTTTGACGAATTGAAAAAGCCATCACCTAAGGAACATTTCACGATTGGTATTCAGGACGATGTATCCTTTACGAGCTTAGACTATGATCTTTCTTTTTCGCTTGATGAATCGGGATGGAGACAAGCCTTATTTTTTGGCCTCGGTGCAGATGGCACTGTAGGTGCCAATAAAAACAGCATTAAAATTATCGGGGAAAATACCCCGATGCATGCACAAGGTTATTTTGTGTATGACAGTAAAAAATCAGGAGCGAGAACGGTGTCGCATTTGCGTTTTGGCAAACAACCTATCCGGGCTCCTTATTTAATTGCTTCAGCCGATTTTGTAGCCTGCCATCAGGCGCCTTTTTTGGATAAGGTTGAAATGTTATCAAATATTAAAACGGGAGGAACCTTTTTACTAAATACACCTTTCTCAAAAGAGGAGATTTGGGAACAGTTGCCGGGTTTGGTGCAACAATCCCTGATTGAAAAAAAGTTGAAGTTTTACATCATAGATGCCACTGCAGTAGCAAGAGATAATGGGATGGGTAACCGTATCAACACGATTATGCAAACCTGTTTTTTTGCCTTATCGGAAGTGTTGCCAAAGGAAGAAGCTATTTATGAAATAAAAAAAGCCATTGAAAAAACCTATACTAAAAAAGGGAAATCAGTGGTAGAGAAAAACTTTCAGGCCGTAGATGCTACCCTGGCCAATTTGTACGAAGTAAAGGTTCCATTGAAAACCACGATCGCGGTAATGGATATCCAATCGGTAAGTGAGGCAGCCCCCGATTTTGTAAAAAATGTGATTGGCAAAATGCTTGCCGGATATGGGGATGACCTTCCCGTTAGCGCTATCAGCAACGATGGTACCTGGCCTAGCGGCACTACCCAATGGGAGAAGCGCAATGTAAGTGATCTTGTGGCTGTATGGGATCCAGAATCCTGTATTCAATGTGGTAATTGTGCCTTTGTATGTCCGCATAGTGTAATACGGGCCAAATTCTACCATAAAGGATTTGAAGAAAAAGCACCGGATGGATTTCAATCGGCACCCATCAATGCCCGTGGATTTCCGGATACAAGATATGCACTTCAGGTGTATGTAGAGGATTGTACAGGCTGTAATCTTTGCTATGAAGCTTGCCCGGTAATTGATTTGGAAGACCCTGCCAAAAGAGCCATCAATCTTGGTGATAAAGCTCCGGGTTTGGAACAACAGCAACAAAACATCCGGTTCTTTGAAGATATTCCCTGGAACGACCGGTCAACGATCAATTTCTCAACGGTTCATGGAGCACAATTTTTGGAACCCCTGTTTGAATTTAGCGGCGCCTGCGCAGGTTGCGGAGAAACGCCTTATCTGAAAATGTTGACACAGCTTTTTGGTGACCGGTTATTGGTTGCCAATGCTACAGGGTGCTCCTCTATTTTCGGAGGTAATTTACCAACTACACCCTGGTCAAAAAATGCAGCAGGGCAGGGTCCCGCATGGAGTAATTCGCTATTTGAAGATAATGCAGAATTTGGCTTAGGCATGCGGATTACCGCTGATACACAATGGCATACTGCTACCTCCTTACTTAAAATGCTTACTGATGAAGTAGGCGAAACATTGGTGACGGATATTTTATCCAATCCACAGCAATTAGAGTCAGAAATTATTGCCCAAAGGGTAAAAGTAAAACAACTTAAAACCCTGTTGGAAAAATCAGATCATCCAAAGGCTAAACATCTGTTTTCGGTAGCCGATCAATTGGTCAAGCGTAGTGTTTGGTTGGTAGGAGGCGATGGATGGGCCTATGATATTGGGTATGGTGGCTTAGATCATGTACTGGCAACCGGACGAAATATCAATGTATTGGTATTGGATACAGAAGTGTATAGCAATACTGGTGGGCAAAGTAGTAAAGCCACTCCAACCGCAGCTACGGCTAAGTTTGCGGCAGCCGGTAAATCGGTGGGTAAAAAAGATTTGGCCATGCAGGCTATTAGCTATGGCAATGTATATGTAGCAAGAGTAGCTATGGGTGCCAATCCACAGCAGGCGCTTATGGCCATGCGGGAAGCGGAAGCCTATGATGGTCCCTCCATCATTTTAGCCTACAGCCATTGTATAGCACATGGCTATGATTTAAAAGATGGACTGAGTCAGCAGCATAAAGCGGTGGCAACAGGCTATTGGCCTTTGCTGCGGTATAATCCGGCGCTTCGCAAAAAGAATTTGAATCCTTTCGTGCTTGATGCTCCGAGGCCAACGATACCATTCAGAGATTATGCCTACCACGAACTGAGGTATCGCACGCTTACCCAAACAAATCCCGAAGAAGCCGAAAAACTGATGGTTCTCGCTCAGGATTTGGTAAACCTTCGTTGGAAGAACTATGAAGAAATGGCTACCAAAACGGCAAGTGACTTTGTGCCTGTTGCGTGAAAATTTCACTCTGAATCAATAGGGCGGATCGGATGTATTTTGCCTTCCTTGTTTTTTATTCGGTTGGTAAATAAAGTTTCATGGATCCTTTCTCAAACCACACTTCATCTAAATGCCCCATCTTTTTCCGGTCCCTGGTAATGAGGTGCATATGCAAAAAGGTATCGTGGTGGGTAAAAATAGCTTTATGTTCTGTTGAGAAAAAGCCAAGGATTTCAGCTTGTTCATTTTTAAGTTGGTAGTTTACTTGTCCTAAATGCGCTTCCTCCGGCGAACTTACTTTTGAGCCATTTGGTAAATTTACAATATGAATGGTAGCTTTTGCCACTGTTCCTGAAAGCTTAAACATAAAGGGTCTTTCAGCAGATTTTGTAAGCTGATCAAGGTATTGTTCCAGTTGTTGAATGGTCTCAATATTTTCAGGCAAAGTTTGTTCTGTCCATTTTGAAATATTTGTGTAACCAAAAAAAGGAGCTTTCAGGGAGTAAGTTTCTTCCACATTCATGGTGGTATCTGAAACAACGGTTGATTTGTAAGATCTGCCATCCATGATCAAAATTTCTCCTGTTAAATATTCTTCAGGTCCGAGACCATATAAATGCTTTTTATTGCTAATGGTATCAAGGCTTATATTTCCAAAAAGCTCTCCTTTTCTCATTATATTTTTCATTTCCCCAACTATTGTTATGGTGTTGGTCGTTTCCTGAGCTTGTAATTCCCAACAAGTCAGCATCAAGAGGATTAATACAGTCGTATGGTTTTTATAGGTCATATTATATTTTGGAAGGTCAAATCACCTGTTGTTAAATAGGAAGAGATCCAGTTTCGATGACGGTAAAGAATAAAAAGCACTTCCCTGAATACTCCCCCCATACTTTTCTCTTTATTTATTTTTATGCTCTACCTGATGAACAGAGCCGTGGAGTAGTCTTTTTAGAAGGATAAACTTCAGATACAGCCTAACAGCCCCGTTTAATTATTTACTGTCTTTTTTATAGTACGGAATATCCTCCTTCGATTCCGGTTCCTGCTGTTCCCAATAGGCAAGTGTCACCACACGACCTTTGGGTGTTTGCAGGAATCTGCCAAATATGGCATTGGTAGCATTAAACATAACATTGGTTACGCCTATCGTAAAGGTTTCCGGTAATGGAGCAGGGTCTTCTTCGTCCGCTGTTTTGGGAGGAGACTTAGGCGGTGGAGTAGGAGTGAGCATGACTTCATAACCATTAAACTCAAGCAACGGTTTTATGAAGTCGATGCGTTCTTTTGTCGCCATTGTTTCCACCACGGCACATTTGATGCCATCTATGTCTTCAAATAAATGGTTTTTATTGATGGGCATATCCGTTATTGATTTTTATCACGCTTCTATTTTTTAAATATTTTCTTCTTGGATCATTTCTGATAGTAAAATCCGGTTACCGAACAAGGGAATAAATATACTCATAAGCACCGCTGAAAACACCGGTTAATAATATGCCGGCAGCACATAAAAACAGGGCTAACCGCGGTTGAAATGGAATGGTAATTTTTTGAATGGGCGTGTCTGTTTGATCCATAAACATAAGGCGTACCAATCGAAGATAATATGCCATTGCAATGATCATGTTGAGCGCAGCAAAAATGATGAAAAGCCAGTTACCTTTTCCGGCACCCGCCATGATGAGAAAAAATTTACCAAAGAAACCGGCCATCGGAGGTACCCCGGCAAGCGAAAAAAGAGCGAGTGCCATCATCCATGCAAGTATAGGATTGGATTGCCGCAGTCCTTTATAGTCATCCATATTTTCCATACCCGTTGCCTGACTAATCAGCCCTGCAACACCAAAGGCTGCGAGGTTGGAAAATAAATAAACGATTACAAAAAAGATCGTGGCAGTGGTGCTTTGTTCCGTTCCGCCACTGATTGCAACGAGAATAAAGCCAATTTGTGATATGGAAGAAAAGGCCAGAAATCCTTTGATTTGCTGCTGCCGAAGAGCAAATAAATTACCAATCAACATCGTAGCTATAGCAAGGGTTACAATCACTGCATACCAAACTGATGATAGAGAACCGAATACTTTGAATAACACTGAAACAAAGACAAACAGAACGGCCCCTTTAGATACAACAGAAAGATAAGAAGTGACCGGCATAGGAGCTCCTTCATATACATCCGCCGTCCATAAGTGAAAAGGTACTGCAGATATTTTGAATCCGAACCCAGCAATCAACAGAATAATGGCAAACAATTGCAAGGGCGAACCCGTGAGTAAAGCAGGCAAATTTTCAAAGGAAATACTACCGGTTGTACCATAAATCCAGGAAATACCAAACAACAGGATACCGGAGGCAAAGGCGGAGGAAAGAATCATTTTTAGAGCGGCTTCGGAAGAGCGCCGTTTCTTGAGATCAAAATTTGCAAGGGCTGCAATCGGTAACGTACTCATTTCGAGACCGAGGTAGAACATCAATAAATTACCGGCGGACAACATCAGGAACATCCCTAAGAGTGTTGTAAGCAGTAACAGGTAGAACTCCGTTGCATGTTCGTGTTTTTGAAGCCAGGAACCTGCCTGCATCGATATGATTAAAGTCCCAAGGGTAAGCACGTTTTTTTCAAGACGGAGCAGATTGTTTGTGGTAAACATATCACCAAACACTGACCCGTTTGCTTCGGTAAGAAATCCCAAAGCCAGCAATCCGAACAACCCTATATTTACCACGGTCATCATGGTTTGATTGGACCATTTTGCATCACCTACTTTAGCAATCAACAGCAACAGGATGCCTGTTGTTAGTATTATTTCTGATCGCATCAGTTCTAAGATTTCCATACTCGGTTTTTTATTCAGTTGGTCTAACGCTATCTGATTATTTAGTTATAATCGTTATTTTATCCATGATAGATTGTGTACCCGGTTCAATCAGATTGGTGATTAAGAACGGAGCCAATCCAATCAGCAATATACCAGCTATCAACAACAAGGCGGCGGATCTTTCGTACCATGCAGCATCCTTTAGTTGCATAAAGCTCTCCTTTTTTACAGGCCCCATAATCACCTTTCCTACTGCATTTAAAATATAAACAGCAGTCACCACAATAGAAGCAGTGGCGGCAAGGGTCGCTATTCTGTACAGCGTATTGGTATTTTCCCAGGCCCCGATAAATACCATCATCTCTGCTACAAAACCACTAAAGCCGGGCAATCCGAGTGAGCATAGCGCCACCATCACAAATAAGGTGGAGATAAACGGAATCGCTTTTAAAAGCCCGCCCATTTTTGAAATATCGCGGGTGTGGGTGCGCTCGTACACCATGCCGATCATGGCAAAGAAAAGTGCCGTCATCAATCCGTGAGATACCATTTGAATGACCGCACCGGCTATCCCGGTTTTGGTAAGTACGCCTATGCCAAGCAATACAAAGCCACAATGACTAACCGATGAAAAGGCATTGATGTATTTGAGGTCGGTTTGCATCATCGTAGCAAAAGCACCATACAGAATAGCAATCGCTGCCAGCAATATAATCCACGGAGCATAGTAATGTGCGGCATCGGGCATCAGGTAAGTGGCTACCCGCAGGCAACCATATCCACCAAGTTTCATACTGATCCCTGCCAGAAACATAGAGCCCGCAGTGGGTGCCGACGAGTGGCCATCGGGTACCCAGGTGTGAAAGGGAAACAAGGCGGTAAAAACTCCAAAGCCTATGAAGGCAAAGGGAAAGAAGAATTTCTGAACGGCTAACGGTGCCGGATTGGCGGCAAGCGCTATCATGCTGAAACTTTCTGCTCCGTTTTGATTCATGTACAATCCAAGCAGCCCTACAAACAAAAGGGCAGAGGCTCCCATAAGCATCAATGCCAGTTTTGTTGCACTATATTCTTTTTTACCGCTTCCCCAAATGCCAATCAAGAGAAATTTAGGGATAACTGCAATTTCCAAAAAGAAGAACATGGCAAATAAATCCAGTGATATAAAAAAACCATAAGCTCCGGCACTCAGCAGCATTAACAGAATGAAAAATTCTTTACTCATTTTTTGAATATTCCAACTGACCAAAACGCCGGCAAGCACCACAAAAGCGGTGAGTAAAACCATCGAAAGCGAAATGCCATCTATACCGGTATGCAGGTGGATATTGAGTGCCCGGTACCATACAAAGTCGTTTTGAAAAAGCAGGGCGCCTGATAATGTTGCATCCGGTTGTTGTAAGAAATTATTTAATAAAAACAGGCAGAGCCCAAACTGTATCCCGCTTCCGGTAAGGGCCAATAAACGGGACTGTTTAGCCGGAAAAAATCCGATAGCTAAACCCGTAAGAGCAGGGATCAATAAAAGCAATAGCAGGTTCATACGGTTGCGGTTTAAATTTTATTAATACCTATAAATACAATCGAAAGCAATAAAATACCTCCAAGAAATACAAGGAGATACCACTGTATACGGCCATTTTGAAGCCCTTTTATTTTTTCAGAAAAAACCCGTGTACCATTACCCA
The DNA here is from genome assembly GCA_041739485.1 of Chitinophagaceae bacterium. Classification (GTDB taxonomy): domain Bacteria; phylum Bacteroidota; class Bacteroidia; order Chitinophagales; family Chitinophagaceae; genus Phnomibacter. The sequence continues at coordinate 9,451 of JBGSNV010000126.1, read as the reverse complement.
GCCCATTGACACCACCGTCAACAATCTGCTTGTCAAAACGGGCTGCAGGTTTGCCAATCATTTTGTAAATAATATTTCGTGTAACAAAAAGGTAAACCTCATCCACATAAAATTTATGCGATGCGGCCTGATACAATCTTCCCATACGAAGCGCAAGGGCTGCTGCTTTTTCTCCGGGTGTTTTAAACAAGCGATACGCCATAAAAATACCAAGGATTACCATGGCAAGCGGAGCTATGGAAAACAAAAGATGAAAGCTGCTCCAGAAAGGCTTTTGGTCGGAAGTAACGAGTTGAGAAAAGGGAATAAAACCTGCAACAATACTTACAGCAGCGAGAAAAATAAGCGGAAGTTTCATCCACAGGGAACCTTCTTTATGGATAGGCTTTGTGTTTGGTTTGTTCCAGAAGATTAAAAAATAAAGCCGGAACATGTAAAAGGCTGTAAGCCCGGCAGTGAATAAACCAATAGCATAAATGGCTGGATTATCCTGCCAGGCTGCCAACAGGATTTCTTCTTTACTGAAAAAGCCGGACAGAGGTGGAACCCCTGCAATAGCCAGACAGGCAATCAGAAAACAAATATGGGTAACGGGCAGGGCATGACGCAACCCACCCATATCTTTCACATCGTTGCTGTGGATGGCATGAATGATAACGCCGGCTCCCAAAAACAACAATGATTTGAAGAATGCATGGGTAAACAGATGAAAAAGCGATGCGGTATATCCAAGTCCTGCTTCGCCGCCATAACCTGAGACACCGAGGGCAAACATCATATATCCTATTTGCGACATAGTGCTGTAAGCGAGTACCCGTTTGATATCGGTTTGTGTACAGGCAATGATTGCGGCAAATAAAGCAGAAAGGGCGCCTGTCCATGTAACCAAATTCAGTGCAGTTGGGTTAAAATGAAATATCGGGAAAAGTCTTGCTACCAAAAAAACACCGGCAACTACCATTGTGGCAGCGTGGATCAATGCGCTTACCGGAGTAGGACCTTCCATAGCATCGGGAAGCCAGATATGCAGGGGAAACATCGCTGATTTGCCAGCGCCTCCCACAAATACAAGACACAATGCCCAGGTAATGGCAGAGATGCCTAAAAATCCGGCGGCCTGCATGCTGATAAAAGCTTCCGATTCCGGATTGGTGAGTCTTTCAATAAGGGTTAAAAAGTCAAAGGTCCCTGCTTGTATACCAAGCATCAAAATACCGATCAGAAATCCAAGATCTGCAAACCTTGTTACAATGAAAGCTTTTTTAGCCGCAGCCACTGCTGTTGGTTTGGTAAAATAAAATCCAATGAGCAAATAGGAGGATACGCCTACAAGTTCCCAGAAAATATACATCTGAAAGATATTGGCAGATAAGACCAATCCCAACATCGAAAACGTAAATAAGGACAGAAAAGCAAAATAGGTCGGGTATCTTTCTTCTCCCTTCATATAACCGAGGCTAAATACATGAACCATCAGCGAAACCACCGTTATAACCACGAGCATCATAGCACTGATGGGATCGAGCAGCAAACCCATATCTATGCTTAGGTTTTTGTATCCAAAAGTGAGCCACGGAATATTTAAGGCAAGAATAGATTGATAGCCATCATTTAGTTTTTCTGCTACAAAGAAGTAATGACCGGCTACAGAAACGGCTACTATACTCAGCAGCAATAGTACAAGGGTTCCTAAAATACCCGAGGTATTTTTAAGGTGTTTCCTGCCCCAGATACCAAGGACAGCAAAGCTGAGCAACGGAAGCACCAAAAGTAGCGGGATGTATTGTGCGTAGTTCATATGCGTTTCCTCAGAATTTTAATAAAGTGGTTGATTCAATATCGACCGAGTTGTGATTCCGGTAAAGATTGATGACAATGGCAATGGCAATCGCTTCTTCTGCTGCAGCTATTGTAATGATGAAAATGGTAAAGAAAATACCGTCAAGACTATTTGGAAAGAGATATTTATTAAATGCCACAAAATTGATATTTACACTATTGAGCATCAATTCCACACTCATTAATATGGCAATAATATTGCGTCTTGTAAGAAGCCCGTAAATACCAATAAAAAACAAGGCGGTACTGATCACCAATATTTCCTGCAGATAGTTCATAAACGATCCTTTTGTTTTTTAAGAATAATTATTTTCAGTATTAAGCAGGTTCTTCTCCCGACGGTCTGTTAAAGGATCGTTGTTTTCCTTTTCTGCTTTGTCGGGTTTATCGGGCCGTATGGCAATCACAATACAACCAACCATTGCAGCCAGTAAAAGCATGCTTACGGCTTCGAAGGGAAGTAAAAAGCCCCCCGGGCCTGTTTGCAACATGGCTTCCCCTATTCGCGATACTTCACTATCGAATTCAACCGGGGAGAGCGAAAAATCATTGGTCAAAAACAGCCTGATGGTAAATGCAGCACCCAAGAGAACCGATAGGCCGGCTGCTAATTTTCGAACGATATTTGTTTTAGGCATATCCTCCTCGGCCTGATGGGTAAGAAAGACAGAAAAAATAATCAGCACCACAATGCCGCCTACGTATACAATGATTTGAACGGCAGCAATAAATTCAAGCGACATCCAGAAATACAATCCCGCTACGCCAATCAGGGTAAATAAAAGCCAGATAGCAGCCCTGAATATTTTTTTTTCGGTTACAGCCATCAGCGCCATGCCAAGAATAAAGCCACCAAGCAGATAAAATATAATTTTTGAAGTTTCCAAGGTTGTTTTTTTATTGGTTGATTATTCTACGCCTTCCCGGATTTTACTACCCGGTTCATTCAATTTTTTAATGAGTTTACTCCGGTCGAAAACGCTGTGCTCAAAGGTTTGTGCCATTTTGATGGCGTCTGTGGGACAGGCTTCAATACAGAGGTTACACATCGTGCATAACTGAAGATGATAGATGAAGGTGTCGAGTGCTTTTTTTCTCTTGCCATCCTCATTTACCTCGAATTTGGTAATGATTTTAATCGTACCATTCGGACAGGCTATCTCGCAGGCGGTGCAGCCGGTGCAGGCATGTTCGTTGTTGGTATCATGCGGCATCACCACTTCTCCCCGAAAACGCTCCGGTAGAACTAATGTATCCTTATTGTCGGGATATTGCTGTGTAATTTTTTCTTTATGATGCCGCAGAAAAAGCCTGCCAGTCACTTTCATGCCGGTTAGCAGGGATCGAACTCCATTTAGTACTTCTGCTATGTAGGTTTTTATATTCATTTCCTATTCGTTTATGGTTTATAGTTTATTATTTGGTGTTTATTATTTATGGTTTATTATTTCCTAACTTTTGGCATCTGTATTATTTGGTAAGTTGACCTGTATTTTTTTGGTGTATTCTACTTTCGATCCTTGAATTTTACACCCTTATGCTCTGATTGATTTAAATAGGAAATAAATCCGCCGATTTTATTAGAAATTTCTTCTGATTTTTTTACGAGGCCATTTAACTCTTCTTGTTTAATATAATTCCTGTCAAGCGCCCGATACAATTGGGATCTGCTTTCTCCACAGGAACCTTTCGCTATACTTAGGAATTGAATAAACTCAATTTTCCGCCCCTTTCAAAACCTTCAGCTATATTATCCATAATCGATCCGGAGGAATCATTAATTTGATCACGAAATTTAAAATCCTTAGAGAAAGGTGAATTGCAGGTCATTGGAAATATTTCTTTGCAATATGCTCTTGCAAGCTTCCAAATTTCCATTTCTTCAAATCGATTTATTGTTGCCATACGATATGAATTTTAATAATTAATAAAAACAAGATTGAATTTTTGCTCAAATAATAATAAATAATAAACACCAAATCATAAACAATTCAAAATTTAAAAATGCCACCCCCCAATCGCCACCACCGTTGCCAGTAATAAATTGAACATACTGATCGGTAGTAAATATTTCCATTCCAGTTGCAATAGCTGATCAATCCGTAATCTTGGGAAAGTCCAGCGGAACCACATAATTAAAAAGATGAGGGCAAATGTTTTTCCGAAAAACCAAATGGAAGAGGGGATATAATCCATCAGGTGATTAAAACCGGTCCAGTTACCAAAATGTAATGGCATCCAGCCACCCAGAAAAAGCGTGGCACCAAGTGCGCATACCACAAAAATGTTGACATATTCTGCCAGAAAAAATAAGGCAAACTTCATCCCGGAATATTCGGTATGAAATCCACCGGTCAGTTCGCTTTCGGCTTCGGCCAAATCGAAAGGTGCCCGGTTGGTTTCGGCTGTAACCGCAATAATAAAAATAACGAAGGAAATTACTGCCGGTATATGTCCGCGAAACAGCCACCAACCTGTTTGCTGAGATTCAATAATCGTAGACACTTTTAACCCCCCGGATAAAACCACAATCGTTAAAACAGCAAGCCCTGCCGATAACTCATAACTTACGATTTGCGCTCCGCTTCGCATTGCCCCCATCAGCGAATATTTGTTATTGCTCGACCAGCCCGCTATCAGGATCCCGATGACGGAAATGGAAGAAACGGCAACAATAAACAGTACCCCAATATTGATATCCCAGATTTGAAAGCCTTTGGCAAAAGCAAGCGGTGCCATCACCACCATGGCAATGACCATTACAATAAAGGGGGCGAGATTGAACAGAAATTTATCAACCATGTTGGGGGTCATACCTTCCTTTACAATCAGTTTGATGGTGTCGGCTACCGTTTGAAACATACCACCGGGTCCAACCCGATTGGGTCCAAGCCTCAGTTGCATCCAGGAACTAACTTTTCGTTCCATCATTATCAATACAAGGCCCAGCATGGCGAATAAACCTATGACCAGTACCCCGATAATGAAAAATTCTACAATCAATGCCAGGGTTGGTGGTAGGTTAGCATATAGCCAGGAATCTACTAAGTCTGTTATTTTTTCCAGTGAGAACATATTGTTTTGTAATTAAAAAAAATTCCAAATTCCAAATTCCAAATTCCAAATTCTGGTTTACTGAAGTTTTATTAGTATCGCTGAGAGAATAGCCCTTAGTTCAAAAGCTTCTTTTAAAAGGCGTATTCGTTCTTTCTCAAGTGATGTATTGTGTTCTGAAACATATATTAAACTTATCTATAGTATTGATTCTTTAGCTTCTTTTCTTGCTATTTTGATTTTGTGCCTCAGGTCAGTTGCTCCCAATTTTTCATTAGCTTCAATATAATTTGCAACTATAGATCCGCTTGATCTTACCAATTGACGAATGTCCTGGGTATTAATAGTATCCTGACTTATTGCTCTGCAAAAGTTTCTTACATCTTTTGCGAATTCATAGCATCTTTGTTCCAATGGGTGATCAAAAACTTTATTTGTTTCCATTTTTCATAATATATATAAGTACTATTTTGAATTCTTTATAAGTTGTTTTTTTGGGAATTTGGAATTTTCCTCTTTGGAATTTCTTCTTTGTCTTTTTTTTGGTTCCGATAGCTATCGGAATTGGAATTTTATTCTTTGGAATTTTTTGTTTTTATTTTCTGATTTGGAATTTGTTTTCCTATCTATCTATATCCGGTATCACCAAATCCAGCGTTCCCATCATAGCCACAAGATCGCCGATTTTTTGTCCTCTCGCCATATGATCAAGCGCAGAAAGATTCGAAAAACCCGGGGAACGAAACTTGATCCGGTACGGCGTCATACCTCCTTCTGCTACAATATATACCCCAAACTCACCCCTCGCTGTTTCTACTCTTGAATAATACTCGCCTTTGGGAAGCTTGATTACCGCTTTGGTTTTAGCCTGAAAATCTCCTTCCGGAATTTGATCGATCAATTGATCAAGAATATGCATCGACTGCCGCAATTCCTGAAGCCTGACCTTATACCGGGCAAAACTGTCACAGCCATTATCAAGTATTTCTTTAAAATCTATTTTATCATATATTTCATATGGTGCAAACTTCCTTACATCACAGGTAACCCCGCTTGCCCTTGCGGTGGGCCCTGTGCAGCCATAAGAAATGGCATCTTCTTTCGAAAGCATACCAATGCCTTTCATGCGGTTTTGAAAAATGATGTTGCCGGTTACCAATTCGTCGTACTCGTCAATCTTCGATTTAAAGTGTTTGAGAAAATCACGGACTCTTTTTTGAAAATTGGGATGGATATCAAACATGACCCCACCGGGTACCATAAAATTCATGGTTAGCCGGGCGCCGCAGGTTTCTTCCATAATATCGTTGATCATCTCCCGCTCTCTGAAGGCCAGAAAAAAGGGCGTCAAGGCACCCACATCCATGGCCATCGCACCCCACCACAAGCAATGAGATGCAATGCGGGTAAGTTCGTCCATGATTACCCGGATATATTGAGCCCGTTCCGGTATTTCAACCTGCAAGCCTTGTTCCACACAAAGCGCACAGCCATGATTGTTGATATGACTGCTCAGGTAATCCATCCTGCTTGTACTGTAAATAAATTGCCGGTAGTTCAGGCTTTCACACATTTTTTCAATACTTCGGTGAATATATCCTAAATGAGGCTCTACCTTTTTTATAGTCTCCCCATTGATAGTAATTACAAGGTGCAGAACGCCATGTGTAGCCGGATGTTGGGGTCCTATATTCAGCACCATTTCATCCGTACCGGGAATGTTCTCTATAATTTCGGTTTCTCTGTACATGTTCCGTTTATAGTTTAATCATATTTACAGCATCCTCATAGTCTTTGCGCAGAGGGTATCCTTCCCAGTCATCAGGCAAAATCAGTTTCCGAAGATCCGGATGCCCTTTGAACTGTACGCCATATAATTCAAATACTTCTCTTTCATGAAACTCTGCCGTACGCCAAAGCAGCGCTACCGAATCAATTTCAGGCTTTTTGCGATCCAAAGGTACCTTTATCACAAGATTATGACGGTACCTGGTTGACGTCAAGTGATAGACCATCGTCAGATTCTTCAACCAGTCCACACAGGTGAGGCAAAACAGAAAGTCAAATTCCAGTGCTTCTGAGTCCCGCAGCCATTTTGCCGTGATCAACCATCGGTCAGCGGGTAGTTCCATTTGCAACCATGCTCCGGAATTACCGGCGATTGCTCCGGGTATTTTTTCAAGAATTTTTTCTTTGAGTGCTTCGTCTTCCATATGAAAATTGAATCGTGGGATTATTGATGTTGTTGCATGAACTTATCCAAGTTTTTGCATTTGTTCCAGACCGGCATTGCCTTCTTTTTTCAGGGTTTCCCGGATCTGTTCGCGGGTTTCACCGCTTTTTATTTTTTCCTGCAAGGTCATTAAAGCATGAATCAGCGCTTCGGGTCGGGGCGGACAACCTGCCACATATACATCCACCGGAATCACATGATCTGCTCCTTTTACTACCGAATAGGTATTGTAGAAAAAGGGCCCTCCGCTTGTAGCACAGGCTCCCATCGCAATCACATATTTGGGGTCAGCCATCTGATCGTATAATCTTTTCAGCACCGGGGCCATCTTGTTTACAATCGTTCCGGCAATGATGATTACATCCGATTGTCTTGGTGTAGCCCTTGCTACTTCAAAGCCAAACCGGCTCCAGTCGTATTTGGCTGATGCTGCGCTCATCATTTCAATAGCACAACAACTCGTGCCAAAAACCAAGGGCCACAGACTATTGCTTCTTGCCCAGTTGATGACCTCATCCATTTTACTCAACAGAATACCGCCGCCGGCTGTAGGATATATTTTGCCTGGAAAAGCCTCGCCCTCGTATATCTTTCGTTTCGTTTCGTAAAAATCATTTTGATCCATATGATGCATTTTTTGAGGTATCTAATTATATCGGTTATTTCCATTTCAATGCTCCCTTTTTATGAGCGTAAAGCAACCCCATAAAGAGGATAAACAAAAAGACCAGGATTTCTGCAAGCGCCAACCAACCGGTTTGCTTGGCCACTACAGCCCAGGGAAAAAGAAAAATGAGTTCTACATCAAATATGAGAAATACAATAGCAAAAAGGTAGTATCCAACATTAAACTGAACCCTCGAAGGACCTACTGTCGGGATACCACATTCGTAGGGTTCTCCTTTTTGCGGGTTGGTAGTAGCTTTTAGTACAATTTTTGAAATAGCGAGGGCAATACCCGAAAAGGCAATCGCTGCTATCATCAAAGCAAGAATAGATCCGGCTCCCATACATGCAAGTTTAAAAGCGAATATAGCAATACCCTATTCGCCCAATAATGACCAATATCAGTTTGTATGGAAAAATTAAGGGGCTTATGGTGAATTACCAAAAATAGTTACCCATATAGCTCAAAATGGATGGATTTTTTATCGTAGCCAAGATTACTTAAACGTTCTCTTGCTTCGTCGATCATATTTCTCCATCCGCACAAAAAAAAGTAAGCAGGCGGGGGTGCTTCGTGGGGTGCCCGGCTTTGGTTTTCAGCCTGTGACTGAATCTGCATTTCGTAGATGGTATGCACATATCCCGTAGGTATACCTTTTGCGTTATCTGAAGACTCGCGGCTGCACACCGGTAAATAGTAAAAACCCTCTAATTCCTGTTCAAGCTGTTGCATTTCTTCAGCGTATAAAAGATCGCTGAGGAGCCTTGTACCAAATACGAGGTAGATATTTTTATGAGGAATGTTTTTGTTTTTAATATCATGCACCATACTCCGGAATGGCGCAATACCTGTTCCGGTGCAGATCAGATAAAGATCCCGGTCTAAGGTTTCCGGGAGTACAAAATGACCAACCGGTCCCCGTAAAGTAAGTTCGGTACCTACATGGCCGTTTTCCCATAACCAGGAGGTTCCACTTCCTCCCTCCAGTTTTACAATAACCAATTCGAAAGTATTGGTACCATTGGGCCAGCTTGCGATGGAATAACTGCGCCACCGTTTGTTTTTTTTCTCATGAATGGGTAAGTCAAGGGTAACAAACTGACCGGGTTTGAATATAAAATCATCCCATTCCGGAACTTCAATAATAAATCGTCTTGTTTGATCAGTCTCGTCCGTTACTTGGGTGATGAACCCTTTTACCCATGGTTGCAGCATTCCTTATCTTTTATATAAAATGGGAAGATAAGGGTCTAAAATTTATAAACCATGCTGTGATACCTTTAAGAATGTGAATTTTTATGTTATTTACACATTGAATGCACGGTCTGTTTTTTAAAAAAATCCCGGTCAATTATTTCACTAAACTCTCGTAAAAAAATACATAGTCAAATAAACTAATAAAGGTTTTGGCCACATAATTTAAAAATTTAGGAAGCCAAATCTTACAAAAAAATGTAGATTTGGCTTGCTATTTTACCCGATACTTTACTTGAATAAAGCAGAAAAATGCCTGCATCTCCTAAACCTTTACCAATTTCCACTTTCCCCTTCTGAATACCATCCAGGCTGTAAGCGCAATAGCCGTTTCTGCAACAGGTATGGCAATATATACGCCGGTAGGGCCAAGACCAACGCCTTTTGCCAGCCACCATGCCAAG
>JBGSNV010000117.1:0-15412 GCA_041739485.1 Chitinophagaceae bacterium | reverse complement strand
CGATAACAGGTCTTGATCCACAGGAAAATATCGGGTGGAAAAATGAAACCTATCCTTTGAAATACCTCCTCCAGCACAAAGTAAATCTGCTGCATCTCTCCCAACGCAAAGTGAAAGCGTATGCATCCCTGATTGAACAGGATATTCCGGACATGCGGATGGATTTTTACGACCTGTTGCGTATTTATCCCCCCCGGGAAAAAATAAAAGAAGCTATTCAATTGCTCGATGGCTTAACACCAAGAATATATACCCTGAGCAGCAGCTTTGAGGCACAGGGCGATCGGGAACTTCATTTGACTGTTTTGCGCACCGAATTTGAAAAACAGGAGGAAGCTGCATTCGGACTTTGTTCCTCTTATCTATGTCAACAGGCTGTTGATACAAAACTTAGTTTCTTTCTGCATCGGCAAAAAAACTTTCGGCTTCCGGCAAAAGAGGATACGCCAATCATCATGATCGGACCCGGTACAGGTATTGCTCCTTTCAGAGCCTTTTTGGCCGAACGTGAAATATTGGGAGCCACCGGAAAAAACTGGCTATTTTTCGGAGAAGAAAATTTCATCACTGACTTCTATTACCAAACGGAGATTCAAAACTGGCAATCGATGGGCTTGCTGGAACGCGTGGACTTAAGTTTTGAAAAAGGAACGAGCCATACTAAACCCGTTGAGGAAAAAATACGGGAACAGGGATTACAAATCTGGCAACGGATACAGGAAGGGGCTTATGTATATGTAAGCGGAGACAAGGAGCCTATGAGTATAAAAGTGGAAGAGGCTTTGATTGAAGTGATCGCAAAACATGGCAATCATTCCGATGAAGAAGCCAAAGGTTTTCTAAAGCAATTGGCCAGAGAAAACCGCTACGCCAAAGATGTTTATTAAAACAGCAACAGCAAAAAAAGTCAGGAAATGGAGAAAAAGTTATCGCCGGTTGAAGGGTTTAAACGCAAAAGTGAAGGATTACGTGGCAATATTGAAGAACAGGTACAACAGGTTGGACTTACCGGCGCGGTAGATGAAGAAGCCATTCAATTGATGAAATTTCATGGGATGTATCTGCAGGATGACCGGGACCGCAGGGCGGAACGTGCTGATAAAAAACTGGAAAGACTTTATAGTTTTATGATCAGGCTCCGGCTACCGGGTGGGGTGCTTTCATCCGAACAGTGGTTAGCTACCCATGACATCGCCGGGAAACATTCCACCGGGGTGATCAAAATAACCACGCGCCAAACTTTACAACTTCACGGCATTATCAAATCAGAAATTAAGCCAACGCTTAAGGCCTTTCAGCAAGCCAAACTGGACAGCATTGCTACCTGTGGCGATATCAACCGGAATGTTGCAGCGGCTTCACATCCCCTGCAATCAAAGCTACATGCAGAAATACACGGCTATGCGCAAATACTCAGCGAAAGGCTGATGCCCAAAACAAGATCTTACTACGAAATATGACTGGATGAAGAACAACTGATTGATAAGAAAGAGGAAGTGGATCCCTTATACGAAGACCGATACCTTCCGCGAAAATTCAAAATAGGCATTGCCATTCCCCCCAATAATGAGGTAGATGTATTGACCAATGATATTGGATTGATCGCGATTGAAAAAGAGGGGGAGTTGCTCGGCTTCAACCTTGCTATTGGTGGCGGGCTCAGCCAAACACATGGCAACCCGGACACTTACCCAAGACTGGCAACGGTGATCGGCTTTCTGCCTAAGGGAGAGCCCATTCTGAAAGGCGTATATGAAGTGTTGACCATTCAAAGAGACTATGGCAACCGAAGCGACAGAAAACAAGCCCGGTTAAAATATACGGTAGATAAACTGGGTATCGAGTGGTGGAAAGAAGAGCTGGAAAGAAGAATGGGATTTCCGCTGCAACCGGTGCAACCCTATATCTTGGACAGCCGAAAGGATTATTACGGCTGGCATCAGGGATACAACGGACTTTGGTATTACACGGTTTTTGTAGAAAATGGCCGGGTAATCGATGAAGAACCCACTTCTCTGAAAACAGCCTTATACGAAGTTGCTTCCACCGGCAAATCAACTTTTCGTTTTACGAGCAATCAAAATGTACTTATTGCAGATGTGGATGAAAAGGACAAAGCGCTGATTGAATCCATTCTTGAAAAATATGGGGTGGTTGAAAGTACAGAAAAGGCAGCGCCACTTCGACTGAACAGTATGGCCTGTGTGGCATTCCCCACTTGTCCGCTTGCTTTGGCCGAAGCTCAAAGATATCTGCCCGATTTAATATCGAAAATCATTCCGATTCAGCAGAAACATGGGATAGAAAAAGAAGATATCATCCTAAGGGTGACGGGTTGCCCCAATGGATGCGCCCGAAGTGTAGCCGCAGAAATCGGATTGATCGGAACAGCATATGGCCGCTACAACCTGCATTTAGGTGGAGACAGAGCCGGAAAAAGACTCAATACAAAGTTCAAAGAAAACATCGAAGAAGCGGAAATCCTGGAAACGCTGGATGTCTTATTTGCAAGCTTTGCAACCAATCGTCTTGAAAAGGAAACTTTTGGGGATTACGTTCACCGGGATGGTTTTTTGAAAGGAACTGCTTAAACCGAAAAGATATGGAACCAAATCATCTGGAGAAAACAATATCCGAATCAGATCCGGGCAATGTATTATTCCCTATTTTTCTAAAACCCGATGCAGGCAAAATTCTGGTATTGGGTGCCGGCCCTGTGGGGTTGGAAAAACTGACCGCCTTATTGGTAAACAGCCCGCAGGCTTGTGTTACCGTTGTTGCACTTGACATATTGCCTGAAATAATTGCTTTTTGCAGCCTTTACCCTCAGGTAACTTTGATACAAAAAGGGTATCATCCTGATGATCTGCAAGGACATGCGATTGTGATAGCAGCAGTAAACAACAGAAGGCTGAGCGAGCAAATTCGCATAGATGCAAAACAGGCCGGATTGCTTGTAAACGTAGCAGATACTCCGGACCTTTGCGACTTCTATCTGGGAAGCATTGTAAAAAAAGGCAACCTGAAACTTGCCATTAGTACTAACGGTAAGTCTCCTACAATGGCCAAAAGACTTAAGGAAATGTTGCAGCAATCCTTACCGGAAGACATGGATACTTTACTCGATAATCTTCAAAAGATCCGGAAGGGCATTGAAGGTGATTTTCAGGAAAAGGTAAAGCAACTCAATGAAATCACTTCGCTTTTGGTGGCTACTAAAAACCAATCATAAAAATAGAATTACCTTTGCTTTCCAGCATGAATCATCGCATCGGAATAAAAGGAAAAATCATTTTTACAGGCCTGGTTGCTTGTATATTTTTTGGCAGTAATGCTATCAGCCAAAGTAAGGTTTTATCCAATAGTCAGCTTTGGGCTTCTTATCAAATGAATGCCCAGGTGAATAAGGACTGGGGACTTTGGGTGGACATCAATCAACGAACGCAGGGAAGTTTCGTGGAAGAACAATTTCAACAGGCTATTCGGGTCGGCATCTTCCGGAAATTAAATACTAATAAATCCATTGCGGCAGGGTATGCCTATTTCCGTCATTTCAGACCAAGAACCGGTTTTGATGAAATTTTACCGGAAAACAGGATATGGCTTCAATACCTGAAAACCATACAGCAAGGCAATATTCAATTTGCTCACCGGCTTCGGGCCGAAATACGCGAAATGAAACGCCCTGCAGAACAGGCTACATCGAAAGATGGCTTTCAGACCTTTGGAAGATTCCGCTATCAACTTCAGGCAAGAATTTCTTTGTCACAAAGAAAAACAAAACTGCATCCAGACTGGTTTGTCATTTCCAATGAAATCATGATACATGCAGGCGAATCCATAGACCGTAATTTTTTTGATCAGAACCGATTGTCTGCAGGCTACGAATGGAAGGCCAACAAGACGTTATTTATTCAGGGAGGATATATGCATCTTCTCCAATTTCAGCCAATACCCGACCGTTGGCGACAATCTCATATCATACGCCTGACCATTCGTCATCAACCTGATTGGTCTAAAAAGAAATAAATGAAAGAACAACATCCTCAGACTAAGGCTATTCGAATTCAAACACCACTTACTGACGAAATGGAACACAGCACACCGCTGTTTCTCACTTCGAGTTTTCAGTTTGAAACAGCAGGCGACATGCAGGGGGCTTTTGCTGAAACCAATGATTATAATATTTACAGTCGTTTTGTAAATCCAACTGTATCTGAATTTGTGCAAAAAGTGGCGGCTTTGGAAAATGCTGAGGATGGGTTTGCAACAGCAAGTGGTATGGCTGCCATTTTTGGTACTTTCATGACGTTCCTTTCAGCTGGAGATCATATTTTGAGCAGCCCGAGCATTTTTGGCAGTACCCATACGGTACTCACCAAATATCTCAATCGTTGGGGCATCGAAAGCAGCTATGCCAATTTTGCTTCGGAAGCGGCTGTAAAAGCAGCCCTGCAGCCCAATACCAGAATGATATATCTGGAAACACCTACCAATCCCGGGCTCGATATTTTCGACCTGCATTGGATTGGAAAACTATGCCGGGAACACAAAATCATTTTGGTTGTAGACAACTGTTTTGCCACTCCGCTATTACAAAAACCCATGGATCTTGGAGCCCATTTGGTGATTCATTCTGCTACAAAATGGATGGATGGACAAGGCCGGGTTCTTGGCGGTATCGTAGTTGGAGATAAAGAACTGATTCGGGAAATCTATTTATTCTGCAGAAATACCGGACCAAGCATGAGCCCGTTCAATGCCTGGTTATTGAGCAAAAGTCTGGAGACGCTCGATGTACGCATGCAACGACATTGCGACAATGCGCTTGCGTTAGCGACCCTGCTCGAAAGTCATCCTGCTATTAATTGGGTTCGGTATCCTTTTTTGCCAAGCCACCCTGCCTATGAGATTGCCCGCCAACAAATGACTGCCGGTGGTGGCATTGTCACCTTCGACCTGAAGGGAGGAAACCAAGCAGGTACTGCCTTTATGGATAAACTAAAGATGTTGACCCTCACAAGTAATCTCGGTGATACCCGAAGCATTGCAAGCCATCCGGCAAGCACAACGCACAGCAAATTATCGGAAAAAGAACGTGCGTTGGTGGGGATCACACCGGGTTTGATCCGCATCAGTGTAGGGCTTGAACATATTGAAGATATTAAAGCCGATATTTTGCAGGCACTTGAGTTGTAAGCAGCAAACCCTATTGGACACACTCTACTAATTTAAGCAGCGACATTGTTCGACATAACTCATGAGAAAATTTGGCATACTTGCTTCGACAATCTTTATTTCGGCAATCTTAGCGGGAATGTATGGTATCATTCACGACCAAGTGACATATTCGGTTTCGACAGAGTATTTTACTAAATTCAAGTATGACCAATTTGGCTTTGAACCAGCATGGTTTGGTGGACACAGACAAACGGTTGCAGTAATCGGTTTCCTTGCGACATGGTGGACAGGAATTATTATCGGTATTGGTTTGGGGTTGACAGGACTTATTTACAGCGACCATACAATAATGTGGAATGCAATTAAGAAAGCAATTGCCTTGACATTTTGTGTCGCAGTTCTAACTGGTCTCATTGGTTTTTTATATGGCAAACTTCATCTGACAAAAACTACAGTTAATTGGTGGCTTCCAGACAATCTCGTTGATAAAGACAGTTTTATTGTTGTTGGCTCAATACATAACTTCAGTTATTTTGGGGGACTTTTTGGATTAATCGTTGGGATTATATACTTAATCAGACAAAATAAAATTCAGCGACAAAAACAGTTGCTTACATCACAAGGGTTGACATGACGAAGGGTATGCTGCTTACATGGGGCTTGCTGCTATTCCGGCTGACAAACATCTATCTGGCTTTTTGTTGTTAACTTCATCATCATAATTTTAATAGGGCTTTGGTTCCGGGCTGACAATTATAAAATTCCAGCACAGCAGCAAGCCCTAACGTAAAAAGGAGGACGGATATATTCCAATCTGAACTTTAAAGAACACAAGAGGTATAAAGAATAATTTTCAGGTATCCGTAAGGGCTGTTGAGAGCTTCAAAAAAAATAACTTGGAAGTACAGGTTGATATTTTAAAGTGAAAAAACAACCCGTTACGAACATAAAAAAAGTCTGCCATCCCTGTAAGATGCAGACTTTTTTAGTTTATTAACTTTCAGACAGCTTGATTAATGCTGCCGAAATAAAATCAATTTAACTTGCCATCGCCATTTTAGAAGCACGCATATGGGTTTTACCCGGAAAATCCTGGGTTTGACCGAGCTTATGCATCAATCTCAGATGAGAAAATAAAGCTCCTGTAAATGTGGGGTAGTAATTGTAAGGCATATTAAACTCTTTACATTTTTCCTGCACAATTTTACTAATTGCAGGATAATGTACATGGCATACCCGGGGAAATAAATGATGTTCTACCTGATAGTTTAATCCGCCCAAAAACCAGGAAATAACCGGGTTACCCATGGCAAAGTTGGATGTAGTCCTCAGTTCATGTTCAGCCCAGGCAGTATCAATGTGCTTGGATTGGTCAATGGCAACATGTTCAAATTCGGTATTTTCAACCACATGCGCCAACTGAAAAACAATAGATAAGGACAACCCAAGACTTGCCTGCAATACAAAATAACCCAGCAGCCAGGGACCAAATCCCCATACCATAGCCGGTAATACCATATAAAAAGCTACATAACCTACCTTGGTTGCCCAAAAAATGATATGATTTTTTAGGGTCATTTTCCAAAGGGGCGTCGTAAATATCATGTGGGAGAAATACTTTTTGAAATCCATGATGAATACCCAAAAGATGGCAGACATAGCATAAGCCGGCAATAGATACAGGTGCTGTACTTTATGCGCCTTCACCCATTTTTGAGATTCGCATTGACGAATGATCGGGCTTTTAGCTATATCATCATCCAGGCCATCTACATTCGTATAGGTATGATGAATAATATTGTGTTTTTGTTTCCAGAAAAGAGCACTTGCCCCCATCGTGTTCATGGATAAGCCCAATAAATCGTTCACCCAGGTTTTGGTAGAAAAGGCTCCATGATTGGCATCATGCATGATACTAAAACCGATACTAGCCAAATTAAAACCAAGTACCACACACACAATCAACGAAACCCAAACCGGAGGATGAGCAAACATCAATATAGAGTAAAAACTAATGGCTGAAAGGACCAGAATAATGGTCTTGGAGTACAACCTCCAATCACCGGTTTTTTTAATATTATTATCTTTGAAATACTGCTCAACGCTTTTTTTCAAACTCTGATAGAACATGTTGTCCCGATTATCGAAAACTAATTTTGGCATACAAACAATTAAATAAGGGCTCAAAATACTTTAAAAAAACAATTAAAGTTAACCTGTTTAAATTTCCTATGATTAATTCTCAACATTGTTCACTAAAATTTACCATGAAGGGCCTATTTTGACAAATTGCCTCCCTTATTTAACCGGTTATAATTGTTTCTTTGCAATATAAATAAACGTCATTTTGCAGTTCGCTTCAAATTATATTGGATATTGGAAAAAAATACCGTTACAGGTTAAGAAAATCCTTGGTACCGGTTTCATCTTGTTGATTGTATGGAAGTTAGCTTATACACTTTGGCTTCAGCCAACCCGTATTTTAGATGAACCCCTTACCCATTTGGTGGCCAATCAGACCGCCTGGTTGATGAATCTTTTTTCAGAAGGCACCCCTTTTGAGGTGGGAGAGTCTATCCGGAGGAATGTTGCAGAAGAAGGGCTTGTAACCCGTTACGGCACCATTTTTAAGAATGGGGAGAGGATGCTGAACATTGCCGACCCCTGCAACGGGCTGGAATTTTTATTGTTGTATTCCTGGTTTATCCTCGTCATGCCGGGTACAACCAAACGAAAAGTGTTGTTTCTGGGAGGGGGGTTATTACTGCTGCATTTCTCTAATCTTCTTCGTTGCTGGGGACTTCTTGTGGTTCAGCAATACTATCCTGATGTCTTTAATTTTGCCCACCACTACTTTTTCAAAATAATCATTTACGGGATCAGCTTTGGACTTTGGTACTGGTACCTCCGCACCTGGCAACCTACAAATTCGAAAAATGATGCCAACGCGTAAAATCCTACTTACCCGTTTCATTGGCGGTTTACTGGTAATTCTTGTTCTATACTCAGCCTATCAACTTGCACTGGGTGATAATGCCAATGCCTATTCGGTACCAAGGCTATGGAGACATTTTTTTCGGTTTGGCGTCGTACTTGCGGTATATGGAACCGGTACCTGGGGATTGGGCAAATTGCCTCAGAAATGGCTGTTGGGCATTTGGCACCTGATTCATACGATTCTGATTACAACCCTTTTTTTGATAGGCTTATGGGATTGGGGCATAGCACCGGTATCCTACCCCGTTCGGCGGCTGGGTAACAGTATCCACGAATTTTTGATTAGTCCGCTGTTGTATCTTGCTACAGCATTGGTAGGAAGACTTTCGAATCAGGCATCAGGAATGAGCCCAATAAAATAATTCTTCGGATCCGGTGGGTCTGTTAAAAAAGGATGTAAGGAATTTCAGCATTTCATACTACCGGTTCAGGAGTTGTCGATATAATTGCAGAAGTTCCGGTATTTGCTTTTCTAAAGAAAAATGATTCAGTACAATTTGTCGGGTTTTTAATCGCAACTCAGTCCATTCACGAGCATCCAATGCCATTCTTTTTTCCAAAAATGCGATCAGGGTATCCGGTTGATTGAGTTCAAAAAACAACCCAACCTCCTGCAGTGGAACTTCGGTAATCCCCCCAACCGGCGTTACCACAGGTATGCAGCCTTGTTGCATCGATTCGAGTAAAGCAAGTGGCAGCCCTTCCCGTAGACTTGTCATCAGGAAAAAATCGATGTGTTTGTAATATTCCGGAAGATAATCAACAAGCCCGGTTAATATTCCTCTATGCTCAAGTCCTGCCTTTTGCAATGCCAGTTCTACCATGGGTCTTTCCGGCCCATCGCCGATCATTAAAAAATTCAACCGGTTACCAAAGTGACAATTTAAAATAGCCATCAGATTTACCATCTCAGGCAATTGTTTATCCTTTCTGAATATACAGGCAGTTCCAATTGTAAAATGTTTTTTAGGATCGGCTCTCTTCTGCAAAGATAGGATTGGAATTCCGCCATAAAGGGTAATGCTGTTTTTATTGAAGTACCAAAACGAGCGTCTGGCCGATAAAACAGATTTCTCAATAGCTTTGGAAACGAAATGGATCTGATGATGCGCCGCATAAAAAAAACCATGCAACCAGAAGCTAATTTTGTTCTGATTTACAAAACTATGCTCGGTATACACTCTTTTTGCGGAGACCCCAAAAACAGACAATAATATAGATAGAATACCTGAAAAAGGTAAATGAGCATGGATGATATCGGGGCTGTATTGACGACACCATTTTCTCAGTGCAAAAAACCCACCAATCCCTTTCCAGCTCCATATTTTGAAATAGTGCACCTGACCTGAGGGTAGATTTAAAGCAAGTGAGCTCTTTGAAGGCTGCATAACCAACAAGCTGCAGGTAATTTCCTCCCCATGATATTTTGACAGGTATTGGATCCATTGCAACACCATTTTTTCGGCCCCGCCGGGAATAAATGCCCGAACTAAAAAAGCGATATGGATTTTTTTTGCCAAATTGAAAGAATCAATCAGTAAGGTAGAGCCTGCTTCTAAAAGGAATATAAACTTCGATATTGCCGGAGTATTTCCTCATGCATCTTTTTACGGTCGAAATATTGATGAATATCCTGATACAAACGTTCTGTCTTTGCTTCATTTACTTCTTTACCATCGGCAATAAACCGCTCCATACAATGATACAAAGCCTCCGGAGACCTCACCGGAAACAGGTAGCCCATGGACTCCTCATTAACAAGATCGATGTTGCCATCAATGGCAGAAACAATTACCGGACATTTCATAGCCCCTGCTTCGAGTAGCACATTTGGAAAGCCTTCCCGATACGAAGGATGAATCAATGCAGAGGCCAAAGCCATCCATAGGGATACTTCGTTACTCCAGGGTATATGCCGGATCTCAGGGTTCTCATGGAGTTGCTTTTCCCATACTTCCCCGATAGGATCTCTTACGGTTTCGAGCGGACCGATAAATACTAAAATCTGATTCGGATGTTGTTGCTGTATTTTTTGAAACGCCTGTAATAATTCTACGATCCCCTTTTCGGCAACCAACCTGCCAACAAAAAGCCAGATCCTGCTTTGTTCCGGAATTTCATAGTTTGCCCGCAGGATTTGTTTTTCTTTCTCCGAAAACCGGGCCGGATCAAAAAGCTCCAAATCCACTCCATTGCTACTCCCATGTAAGAGGGTGCTTGCTTTTTCCTTTTGTAAAAAACCCTCTTGAAGGCCCCAACGGAGCAGGCTTGGTGCAATTACCCAGGTTTGGGTGCTACAGGCAGCCGTAATCCGTTCCGCCAGGAACAATAATTTTTTCTTAAATCCGGTTGCAGTACTTAGTGGCGTTCCTGCCAAGGTATGTATGCGTACCGGAACGCCGCAAAACCATGCTGCAATCATGCCCACCAAACCAGCTTTAGGACTATGAGTGTGTACGATAGAGGGATTTATTTTTTTGAATAATTGGATCAATCGGTAAATAGCAATCAGATCCGAAAGCGGCGAAATATACCGTTTCATTTCTACCTCAAAGCGGTTGGTAGGGCGTATTTCCTCCGGCCATTTCGTCCAGCCATCTGGAGGGCTGCTTACCCACAATGCCTGTAAGTCAGCCGAAGCTAAAAGAGCGGGCTGTCCGGCTAATTGTAAACCAAATACACTTGGTACAGTGGCCATCCTGATAATAACCGGGGCAGAGGGAATCAAATACTTTGTTTTGAATGAAAAAAGGACTGTTGGTTTTTTTGGTTTTGAATCATTTGCCTTATTTTGAACCTAACCAGCAAATAAACTATTGCCAATATGCCAGCAATAACAGCAATAACAGGTAGTGTTAGCCATTGCAGAACCTCCAAACGCAATACGAGTAAGTTAATGGCCGCTTGTAATAAGGCATATATAATGGAAACTCTTATATGCGGAACCTGTATATCATTCGCCAGCAATTGATACAAATGCTTTCGATGCGGTTCAAAAAGGTTTTCCTTAGCAAGCACCCGAAATAATAATGTAAAACCTGCATCTACAAAATATATTCCGAAAAATAACAGATAACCCCACTGATTGGTTTGTCCTATCAAAGTCAGCATCAGAATGGCAAGCATAAATGCTAAGGAAACTGAACCGATATCTCCCGCAAATGCAAGGGCCTGCTTTCTTACATTAAGCATGGCATAACCCAAAACAACGACAGCTACCATTGCAATGAATGGCTTCCATTCCAATAAAAAAGGAGACATCAGCCAAAAGGTAGCAAGCGCAACCCCGGCATACAGTGTCATCATACCGTTGATGCCGTCCATAAAATTAAAAAAATTAATCCAGGCAAGACAGCCCATAAAAGCAGGTAATACCCACCAAACAGGTAAATCGAAAAAGCGAAGACCAGTGAAAACGAGTACCCATGCAATAGCGTACAAAACCAAACGGTGAATAGGTGGCATTACAGCATGATCTGCAGCCAAACCGACAAGGCCAGCAAAAAGGATGCCAATAGCCGGCCAGCCTTGCAGGTTTCCTGAAAAATAAGCCGTAACGATTGCCAATAAAAAAACCACTCCGGCACCCTGTAAGGTGGTGCGTCTATGCGAACTCCGTTCGTTGGGTTCGTCGTACCAGTTTAAGCGGGGCGCCATTTTTAAAAATAAAAAATAAGCTAACCCAATTACGAAAGTATATCCCACCCATATGTAAGCATTCCCTTGCATCATTCTCCGCCGGATCTATTTATAAAGGTAACCACTTTTCAGGGTGAACTAAAACCGATTCCGGCGACCACTTCAAGTCTTTCCGGGCAAGGGCATCGCTGAAAGTAAGCGATTGCGTAAGTTTCTGATACAAATGACTGTTGAAACCAAAAGAAAATCCGGGCAAACGCTTTTCTAAAAAGTCGCCAATCCGGGCAAATATTTTAAGTACCTGATCGGGCAATGCAACGGCCTTAGGCTTCCTCAATTTTTCCGAAATCAGGGATGCCAATTGCTCAAAAGTAGGATGTACTCCATCCGTCAGATGAAAAATTCCTGTTTTGTGAAAAATCCGTGGAATGAGGGCAGCTACTTCTTCGGCAAGCACCATGCTTTTTTGAGCATCACCCCGACCGGGCAACCAGAATTTCCCCCGGGCAATAGCATCAGTCATACGCCCAAGATTACCCGGTGGCTTCCGGCCCACAAGCAATGGCAAACGCAAAATCAAAAGTGGCACTTTATGCCTCAAACACCATTGCCGGATAAGTTCTTCTGCCTCCTGCTTACTTTTTCCATAAGGATCAGTAGCCAACAGGGATTGGTCCTCCGAAATATTCAGCCCGCTAATTAAGCCATAAACTGCTACAGTACTAATGAATATAAAATGCTCCGGAATGCCGGCATCTTCAAGGCCTTCGAGCAGATGTTTTGTCCCAAGTACATTCACCTTATAAAAAACCCGAGCCTCTTTTTTATTTCGGGGTACTAAATGTGCTTTGCCTGCCGCATGAATTACATAGTTAAAATGAACGGGTAAAGCGGGCTTTTTAAGAGAAAGATCAGACGAAATATGCAAAGGATGAATTTCCTCTTTACGCCCAAGGGTGTAAAGCGTTCCCGACTTTTCTAAATACGGTCTCAGATAGCGACCCAAAAAGCCCGATGCCCCCGTGAGTAAAATATCTTTCATGACTTAGGTAAAAAATGAAAATACCAAAGACCTACCTGTTCTTTGAGTGCCATCTGCCATTCTTTATAAAAACTAACATTCGGCAGAAAATGTCTCCAGGAAAAAGGATTATCCCGTTTTATTAAAAAATCAGTGGGGGCAGCAATAGGTTTAGCTCCCGCCCGACGAAACCATTCCATGGCACGTGGCATATGTATTGCTGAGGTAACAACAATCACGGAGATTTCGGTACCCATAGTTCTAACGAAATCTGCTGCCTCCTCTTTTGTATTAGAGGCAGTGGGGATTGCAACGATCTTTGCCTCGGAAACCCCCAAACTTATGGCAGCTTCTTTAGCTACAATAGCCTGTGCTTTCCGTCCAATACTTGAATTGGCGGAAGTAACCAAAATACTGTTTGGTTGTATACGATGAATCCGGATGGCCTCCACCAACCGCATAAGGGTGGTTGATGTTAGCAAAGAAGTAGAAGGAAGACGGTCATCATACCCGTGCCCTGCTCCTAATGAAATAATGTGGTAAGAACTATCCTTATCTAAAATACTTACATCAAGCGGAGGATATTTATCTTCAAGCACCTTAACAAGCATTCGACTGAATAGCGGGGTTGCAAAAAGATACATGAATATAAGTACTACGTAAACCATACGCCTCCATTTAAGTGGACTCCACCGATTTCGATTTATCCATAAAATAAAAAATCCAAGCCCAAACCAGGGCATTGGATGCAAAAAAAAAGTTACTATCGTAGACATGATCAGGAGGGGATTGCCATCACTTTTTCTTTAAACCTAAAAAAGACAACTTCAGAATTACCTACCGGCTTATCGAGAACCATCCCGGCCATAATTTTATTGCCGTCCCCTATTTTTATTCCGGGAATGGTAGCACTATTGATCCCAAAAAGATTCTCATCTCCCACCTTACTGAAACCAGAAAAACAAACATTCGGACTGATGAAATTAAACCTGCCTAATTGCGTATCATGCCCAAGCGAACAGCGGCTGTTGATCAGGGTAAAATCTCCTACACTTACATTAGGTCCGAGATTAACATAAGGGGCAATGACTACCCCCACCCCTACTTTGGAGGATGGAGAAAGCGTTGCTGAAGGATGAATATAAGTAGCAAAAGAAGCTCCCTCTGCCAAAAACCTTTCAATAATAGGGCGTCTATATTTAAGATTGGCAATACCCATCAGATAACTTACATCTTTACGAACCTCATGTTCTTTAATCGACCCCAAAAAAGGAGCAGAAAAACGGTACATTTCATAGCTCGCAGGATTATCATCAATATATCCCTCTATTTGCCAGGGGTAATTTGCATCCTGCTGTTTCCCGAGAAAAATATAGTCATCTATTTCAGCAGAATGCCCGCCTGAACCTATTATGATAATTTTTTGCATATGATTATTTTGCAGTGTATCCCCCATCTATTGTCAGGTCAGTACCTGTTATCCACCTTGATCCATCACTTAAAAGAAACAAAGCAGCTGCCGCAATATCCTCAGGCATACCAAAACCAAGGGGATGTAAAGCTTCTACGGCAGACATAGCTTGCGGATCGCCGCTATAAACAGAAGAGAGCGACATCGGAGTTAATACCACTCCGGGGGATATGGTATTGAAACGAATTTTTTTGGGCGCATATTCCAGCGCCAGATTTTTGGCAGCGGCAACCAGCGCTGCCTTGGTCATACCATATAAAGATTTACCGGTTGACCCGACAGAAGCCATTACAGAAGCCAGAAACACGATACTCATTCCTGATTTAGAAGCAATGGCCGGTTTACAAACGAGACGAGCTAAAAGAACACCCGCTTTCACATTGGTATCAAAAGCCGCATCGATTTTTTCAGCGGTAAAAGAACGCAAAGCAAGCGTAGGCGAAATACCTGCAGCATGCACCAATCCGTCAACCGTTATTTTCTTTTCCTTTAAAAAATCTTCTAATAATGAAAAACTCTGTTCCTCCTTCAAATCACCTGCAAAAACATAGTGAGTCCCTTCTGCTGAGAGTGCATTTCGTGTCTCGCCCAATCTTATTTCATCCCGGCCCAGCAAAATCATATTTGCCCCATAGCGGGCAGCAAAAATAGCAATCTCTCTGCCAATACCACTTGATGCTCCGGATACCAGAATGGTCTTACCGGTAAGAAGAAAAGGTTGTTCCATCATTTAAATTTCCACAAGATCTGTTATGTGACAATCCACAAAAGGAACTACCGCACTTGCCCAACTCATACCTACCCCAAAACCGCTTAACAATAAGGTTTTCTTTCCATCGAGTTTACCCTGCAACTGCGATCCAATCGTCAACGGAATACTAACCGAACTTGTATTACCAAATTGTGCAATACAGGAAGGTACTTTTTCTGCAGGCAGTTTCAATTTTTTAGCGAGGTAGCCATTCATGAAATTATTTGCCTGATGAAATACATAGTAATCCATGCTTTCCTTTTCCTGACCGGCAAAGGCAAATATTTCTTTGATATTCGAAGGGATCTCCGCAAGTACAAAATTAAACACATCAGCCCCATTCATAGTGCCA
>JBGSNV010000095.1:0-9624 GCA_041739485.1 Chitinophagaceae bacterium | reverse complement strand
GCGTATAATTATTCAGCTATGCTGGGCTACCTGAACAACCCCAATGAAAAAACCAAGCATTTGGTGCGTTTTTATTATCGCGATAAAGAAGATATGTTCGATCAGGTTTCCTATCAGAAAGGAGGAAGGATTCTGAACATGCTTCGTCAATACATTGGTGATAGTGCTTTTTTCAAAGGGTTGAACCTGTATCTTACAACCAATCAATTCAAAGCGGCTGAAGCGCATCAATTGCGTTTGGCCCTTGAGCAGGTTAGCGGAAAGGATCTGAATCCTTTCTTTAACCAATGGTATTTCAATAGCGGAAATCCGGAGGTGGATATCACTTATGGTACTGCTGATGGAAAGGACTTTATTGCTTTCGAGCAGAGACAAAAGGATCGGGTTTTTGAACTTCCGCTGCATATGGTTTCATATGGAGCAGATGGAAAGACAACCAATCATTTTTTTGTATTGAATAAAAAGACGGATACATTGTTTATGCCCGCAGCCAAGGAACCAACTTATTATGAGGCGGATCCTCAAGGGTATATGCTTTGGGAAAAAACCGAACATAAAGAGCCATCCGCCTGGGTTGCCCAATACCGCAGGATGGGAGGTTACATTAGCCGAAGAGAGGCTCTTGACGCACATGCTGCTTTGGATACACTTGGGGAAGGTACCCGCCAATTAATGTTGGCTTCGCTAAGCGATCCTTTTTATGGAATTAAAGCAAATGCCCTCGGGTATTTTGCCAAATATCCACAGCAACTGCAAAGCAATTCCGATTGGGCATTGGTAGAGCAAATTGCTCAATATGAAATGAATCGCCCTACCCGGGCTACCGCGATTGATGTATTGGTTAAAAGGGATTACAAAAAATACCTGACGCTTTATAAAGATGCGGTGAATGATAGCAGTTATACGGTGGCAGGTGCTGCGCTTAATGCGCTTACAGAAAGATCTATAGCGGATGCTCAAAAGGTAAAAGATAAGCTTGCGCAGGACGCTGACGGAAGATTGGCAGCGGCACTCGACGTGCTTGATATAGCATCAGCTCCTTTATCAGAAACGGATAATATTGTTGCTGCTTACAAAAAGAAACCCGGTTTGCAGCGGGTCGGTGCTTCCAAAGGCATGGTTTTATTGGCAGCACGCCAAACAGAATTAGCATCCTTTAAAGCGGTATTGGTACCTGTTTTTGATTTGTACAAGCGCATTCCTGCAGGCTTTGGTACCTATAAAAGTGATATGCTTTCTGACTTTATGGGATTGTTGCAAAAGAAGGAGCAGGCATTGAAAAAGCAACCTAAAAATGGAGAGCTTGCTTCTATGGTAGCATGGTTAAAAGAACAAATCAAATAAAAGATAGATCATCTTGCATTAGGGTTTTAAATAATTGAATACTTCCTTAGCTTCAAAAAATAATAGCCATCCGATTTACCGGATGGCTATTATTTTTTATATAAGTTGCAATTTTTACCAGCTACCTCCGGCACCGCCGCCACCAAAGCTACCACCACCAAATCCTCCGAAGCCGCCTCCGCCACCGCTGCCGAGTCCGCCACCGCCGCTTCCAAATCCACCTCCGGGAAAGAAGATGAAGGGTGGGGCACGATTAAGATGTCGGTGCCCTCTGCGACTCATAGCATCTCCGCCACCTCCGCCACCCCGGCTGCCAAATACAAAGGCAAGGATAAGAAGAAGTACAATAAAAAAGATTACGCCACCGGGACTTTTTTCTTTATCTCCATAGCCTTCAGGGGCAGTGTATTCACCGCGGGCTGCCTGAATAATGGCATCTACTCCTTTTTCGATACCTCGAAAATAACTCCCTTCTTTAAAATTAGGAATCATTTCTGCCTGGATGATCTTACTACAGGTAATATCGGGCAATGCACCTTCCAATCCATAACCGGGGGCTATGTAAACCTGCCGGTTTCCTTCGGCCATGCTTAAGAGTACTACGACTCCATTATTGGTTTTTTTATTTCCTACACCCCATTCCCGGCCAAGTTTAACGGCAAAATCTACCGGTGCACGATCCTCCAGATCGGGTAGGATCACTATGGCAATCTGAATAGAAGTGCTATCGTCGTAATCAACAAGCTTGGCTTCCAGGTGCTGTTTTTGCTCCGGGGTAAGTATGCCTACGGCATCATTCACCAATCGGGGGGGATTGGGTCTCGGAGGTATTTTTTGCCCCATCACCGAACCAAACAGGCCGAATAGCAGGAGCAGGGTAAAACCAACCTTATAACTTTTTTTCAATATTTGTGATTTCAACATAGTGGTTGGTTCCATTCATCTATTTACCAAAAATGATTTCGTCGGGTAATTCATTTTTATCTCCTTTGGTTTCGTAAGGGAAATGTGAAGAAAGCGCCTGCCCGATATCGCCAATGATGGTAACAATTCCATCAGCATAGCTTTCTTTTTTAAAAGCCTTAAGCATTTTGCCGGCTTCCTCTTCCCAGTAAGTTGCTCCCATTTCTTTATAAATGCCTTCGTCTGCAAACAGGGCGTATTGGTGGTCGTTCATAGCGATATATACCAAAACCCCGTTCCTTTCCTGGGTAAGATCCATTTTGTAGCCAAAAAATAATTCAGCAGCCCGGTGCATGGGGTTAACATAGCGGCAGTGGCTTTCAATAAAAAGCCTTACTTCTCCGCTCGTTCTTCTTTCGGCCTCACGAATTGCACCTACAATTTTTTCTGTTTCTTCGAAAGAAAAATAGCGGGAAGCATTTTTTTTATGAAATAATGACGACAATATGGACACGATATAAAGGGGTTTTAAAATTTGACATCAGGAGCACGCTCACTACCGGGATCAGCCTGAAAGCCTTCTTTTTTCTCAAATCCGAACATACCTGCAAGCAAATTCATGGGTACCCGACGTACTTTTACATTGTAAGCCTCTACTGCTGCGTTAAAATCGTTTCTCGCTACCTTAATCCGGTTTTCGGTTCCTTCTAATTGCGTTTGCAAATCTCTGAAATTTTGATTCGCTTTAATATCCGGGTAGTTTTCAACCACAGCTAATAAACGACCGATTCCCGTACTTACAGCAGATTGAGCTTGCTGGAATTCCGCAATTTTTTCGGGGGTTAAATTGTCTGCGTTTATATTTACTGAAGTAGCCTTGGAGCGCGCCTCTACTAATCCGGTAAGGGTTTCTTTTTCAAAATCTGCAGCTCCTTTTACCGTACTTACCAAATTAGGGATAAGGTCACTCCGGCGCTGATACTCACTTTGAACGTTGTTCCAGACTTTTTTTACATTTTCATCCTGGGTAACAAGTCCGTTATAACCACTGCAGGCGCATCCGCCAAATAAAAGCAGTCCTGACAGAACAGCTATCAATCCTAAATTTTTTGAATTCATGTTTGTTTTTTTGTGATAATTTAAAAACGGGAAATATAAAGTTCCGTAAAATTACTGGATTTTAGAAAACTGCAATCTCCGCTTGTCAAGTATCTTTGATTGAACTGTGTATTCTAATATTTCATTTTTCAGAATACAGCAAAGGCCGGGATGTGGTAGCAGGACCATTTTTTAATTCTCAAAGATTGACGATATGTGTGGAAGGTACTCTTTTTTTATGCCTGTTGAAGATGCTGCCCAAATACTTGGGGTAGGGGTGGTTCCCAACCCGGATTGGCAGCCTCTGTACAATGCAGCACCAAGCTTGCCAATGCCGGTAATTACCAATGAGTTTCCAGATGTCATTCAGTTTTTTAAATGGGGATTGGTTCCGCAATGGGCTAAGGATCCTTCTTTTGGAATGAAAATGGTAAATACCCGAAGTGAAAGTATTTTGGAGAAACCTTCGTTTCGCAATATTTTTAAATATAAAAGATGCGTTGTGCTTTGTAGCGGGTATTATGAGTGGCAAGCCTTGCCGGGGCAAGTCTCTGAAAAGGGGAAAAAAGGCAAACCCATAAAGCAACCCTGGCGATTTTATAATCCGGCAGATGATCTGATACTACTTGCCGGACTTTGGGATCATTGGGGGCATGAAGGATTAAAAACCTTTAGTGTCATAACCTGTGAAGCCAATGCGGACACCAAAGCTATTCATGACCGGATGCCCGTCATTCTGTCTTATGACGAAGCCCGACAATGGCTTGAGAAGGGAAGCGATTTTGAAAGCCTGACCCAATTATTAAAACAGGCACCTGAAGGCCTGCTTCAATCTTATAAAGTAAGCAGATACGTAAATAAGGCCGGTAATGAAGGGCCGGAGGTCATTGAACCGATTCCGGAAAATATTTAAAAGTTGCTGAATCTATGGATTGCTGAAAATATATTCGAGTTTAGTGAAAATCCGTTCAAATTCCTCTTCACTCAGTTTTGATCCGCTTGGCAAACATAAGCCATCATCAAACAGCTTTTCTGCAACCTGTGCTCCATAATAAGGGGCATCTGAAAAGACGGGTTGCATATGCATGGGTTTCCAAAGCGGTCGGGATTCAATATTGTCTTCCAACATAGCTAACCGGATTTTCTCCCGGGTAAGGCCATGGTTGAGTGCAGGATCTACCAAGATCCCTGAAAGCCATCTGTTGGAGAAATATCCTTCTCCTTCTTCCTGAAACTGAATATGGAATCCTTCCTTGTTTTTTTGTTGAAACCAAGCCTGATAGCGGGAAAAATTATCCCGTCTTTTGGCCACTCTTTGGGGAAGTACCTCCATTTGACCCATCCCAATCCCGGCGGAAATATTGCTTAGCCGGTAATTGTACCCTATTTTACTGTGTTGATAGTGTGGGGCTTCGTCTCTTGCTTGTTGGCTCAAATTGATAATTTCTTTGGCATGTGCGGCATCATTTGTAAGCAAGGCACCACCGCCGCTTGTTGTAATAATTTTGTTTCCATTAAAAGAAAGGATGCCAAACAGGCCAAAACTTCCGCAGGGCTTTTCCAGATAGGTTGATCCAAGCGCTTCGGCTGCATCTTCTACCACCGGAATTCCATATTTCTCACTTATGGCCATTATTTCCTGCATTTTTGCGGCCATCCCATATAAATGGACGGGCATAATGGCTTTGATGAGGTGCCGTTTTCCCTTTTTTTCCAGATCAAGAATGGCTTCTTCGAGTCTATCGGGACACATATTCCAGGTGTCCGGTTCTGAATCTATAAATACAGGAATAGCTCCCTGATACACAATAGGGTTGGCTGTTGCGGAAAAAGTATTGCTTTGGCAAAGTACAAGGTCGTCGCGCTTTACCCCCAACATAATTAATGCCAAATGGATGGCAGCAGTACCGGAACTCAGGACTACAGCGAATTTTGTATGACACCATGTAGCCAGTCTTTTTTCAAATTCATTGACATGGGGTCCGAGGGGAGCAACCCAGTTATCCCTAAAAGCTGATTGAATGTATTGAAGTTCGTTTTCGCCCATATGGGGCGTTGAAAGCCATATTTTAGATGAATCCAAGATGGTGAGTTGTTTGTTAGAGAAAAAAACAAGGCAAAAATAGATCTCTTGTGATTTTTACAATCTATTTTTTGCAAATTTTCGCAAACTCATCCAATAAATAAATAAAACCAAACTATTATACCTTTTCCTGCGTAATTGACGCCTGATTAGATGATTATTGTCTTAAGTTATTATGAATAAAGCATTTATCTACTCCTTTTTTTTGGAAAAATCGATTAAAAGATTATTTTTGGCTTTTAGTGGCATATTTTAGTATATAATATCTTAGGAATCTTTTAACTTTAGAACTATGAAAAACAGTTATTTAAACTTTTTGAAAAAACCCCACACTTTACTATTTATCCTGCTTCTTACTTTTTCAGTAGGGATATCTGTAGCGCAGCCTGCCGATACAGATTTGGATGAGCCGGATGTACCGCTTGATGGTGGATTGAGCTTGCTTCTTGCGGCAGGTGCAGCATTAGGTGGAAAAAAAGTATATGATATGCGGAAGAAGAAGGAAAATAAAAAGGATTAAATACCTGATTGATTTGAAAAAAGAAACCCATATAACATTTTACGACCTGCATAAAATTAAAACTACGTTATGAAAAAAAAATTTACTAATTACCTGCTTTTTGGTCTTTTCCTTCTTTCTGGAAGCGGACTTATCGCTCAGAATGTATTTCAGGGAACTGCTGCTACTTTAAGCACACCTTCCAACTGGTCTCTGGGTTTACCCGATGGATCAACAGTTACTTTGGAGGATATTACATTTAATGGTACAGGAAATGCAGAACAAGCCATCACGAATGATCTTGCTGCTACTACAAGAAACCGGATTTCATTTCTTTCCGGGGCTAACTCGAAGACAATTACCGGTGGCACCAATACTTTTCAGGATTTCGGGGCTTCTACGGCAAGGATATTAAACAATTCTGGTGTTAATCAGATTATTTCTTTTCCCATTGCATTGAATTCTGATCTGGAAATTAATACGGTAGGAAGTAATAACAATACGCTTACTTTCAACGGAGCTATTTCTTCAGCCGGAGGAACGCGTACCATAACCATCAATGCTCAGGGAAATGTGATCATTAATGGGGATATTTTGGATGGTAGTGGTAAAATCAACATTATTAAGACTGGAACTGGAAATCTCACTTTCACCGGTCAGAAAGACTTTACAGGTACATTCGTTGTTATCGGTGGTATCGTATCTATCAACGAAACCATTGGCAGCGAAAGAATCACAATGGGGAATGGTACAAGCTTACAAATAATTAAAGCGGGTCAGGTCACCTTAAAAAACTTAATAATTGAATCAGGAGCTAATTATGCTTTAACCTCTGCTGCAACAAATGTAAGAATCACAGATACGCTTAGTCTTGGTACCTCTACAAGTACAGGGTCAAATGCTGCAAGTCAATTTACCTACGATGCCACTGCAGTTCTGCGGTACACAGGTCCAACAGCACAAACTGTAACACCCCGCGAATGGAAAGCCGGAACTTTGGATATTGTGGTTAATCGTCCTTTTGATATCATTGTAGATAATGGCCCAAGCGGTATTGTTAGTCTGCCAGCAGGCACTACCAATCGCTATGTACCTCATAACCTCACCATTAAAACAGGAGGGTCGATTTCTCTTGGTTTTAACCAATTAGATATTGGTAATGATTTAGTAAGTGATGGAACTGTTATCGGTGGTCAACGGACAAGTATGACTTTCAATGGTACCTCAAACAGTACTTTACGTATGCGGCAGAGAAATCTTGCTATTCCGGCGCAGCGATATTACAATACTTTACGATTGGTGGTGATGAGAAATGACTCCAAATTGACTCTGATGGATACATTGGTTATTTCTGCTGGTACTGATCTTTTTGGAACCAATCAGGGCCAACTTCAATTAATTGGAGAAGGCACGCAATTGGATGCTACAGATCAATTATTGGTTATAGAGTCAAATATATTTGGGTATAACTCACGAATTACAACTGTTTCAAGTACGCTGCCTGTACCCATTGTTGGAGATATTGTATTAGAAAGATACGTTCCACTTTCCAACACAAACTTAAATGGACGAGCCTGGCGTTTTATTTCAATACCGTTTAAAGGTACCCGGCCTTTAGGAAAAAATCTTGCCGGGGAAGACTGGCCTGCAAACCGGGTTAAGAACAAAGATGGAAGTAATATCGCTACTCCTGCTCAAATAGCAGGTAAGGGTACAGTAGTCACCGGGCGTCAAATTAATGTTTCAACTGCAACTAGTTGGGGTTTCGATAGTTGGAATGCATTGGGTACCATTAGTAATTCAAGCATTCGAATGTTTGAAGAGGATCCTGCCGGTGGTAATTTCTCCGGTGCTTCCACAACCAATACCTTTACCAGTCTTGCTACAAATCCATTAAGCACCACGCTTGACAATGCTAGACCAGGGTATATGTTGTATGTTCGTGGTGATAGAACGACCACTGAACCTGGAGCCGGACCTACAAACCTGAGGTTTGTAGGTAGAAGACAGAATGTAGGTTTTACCGGAACCTTCCTTATTTCAGGTCTTGATAATGCTAAAGAAGTTGTTTTTGGTAATCCGTTCGCATGTGATTTTGATGTTCAGCGTTTAACAAGCCAAAATTCAAGTAAAGTTCAAAATGCATTCTGGATTTGGGATGCCAATATCAATGATTATGGTGGTTGGAGAATTGTTGAACAAGTTGCCGAGAATATTTGGTCATTAGATGGAGCAGATCTTCCTCCTTCGGCTTATTCAATTCTTCCCGGTCAAGCGATTCTTTTGTTGCCTTTAGGACCTTCTGACTCTACCTTGGCGTATGATGAAAATATGAAGGCTGATGAAATTGCTACTACAGCAATCCGTCCTTTTGAAGTAAATGATTTGAGAAGTTCTTTATCAATCCGGTACAATAAAGAAAGAAACGATGGGTTCAATGTTCAATTGAATACAGTAAGTGTCATTCTGAAGCCTGAGTATTCAAACGCTTTTGGAGATTCTCGGGATATTGATATGGTGCCTCCATTTGGTAGCAGCTACAATTTATCTATTTTCAGTGCAGATCATTATATGGCACTTGAGGGTAGAAAGGAATTTAAGGCAGGAGACAAAATCTCTTTCTATACCGGAGGCTTAAATGTTGGTAACTTCTCCTTTTCTTTCATTCCAAGATCTTTGGGTTCAATAACAGTGGAAGCCTATTTGGTAGATAAATTCCTGAGTACAGAAACAAAAATTAATCTTTTAGAAACTACTGATTACAATTATTCAGTTACTTCTGATGTTAATTCATCAAGCCCTTTGCGCTTTGAAGTGATTTTCAAAGAAGCTTCGATTTTACCTGTAAACTTCACCGGAATTACTGCCGAAGAACTACAGGGTAATGTAAATGTGAAGTGGAATACCGCTACTGAAAGAGGGGTTAGACATTACGAAATTCAGCATAGTGTTAATGGTCGTGATTTTGGAAAAGCAGGTATTGTAACTGCCCGTAATCTTGGAGCGGCTAATTATACCTTCCTGCATCAGCAGCCGGGTAATGGCAACCATTTTTACCGGATCCTGAGTGAAGATGTTGACGGAACTTCTACCTTAAGTCAGGTGGTAAAGGTGAACATTGGAAACGGAAAACCTGCCTTTACGGTATTCCCAACATTGATTCGTGAAAACAGAGTTACGCTTCAATTCACAGGATTGACTAAAGGACGTTACACATTGCAGCTTTCTGATATGAGTGGTAAAGTATTGCTTTCTCAGAACGTTGATCATAATGGTGGTTCTGCTTCTCAATCACTTGTACTTCCTGCTGCGTTAAGCAACGGCAGTTACAACCTGAAGCTTACCGGTGACAATGTCAACTTTGTAGAAAGAATTGTAAAACAATAATTATTTTTCATAGTTAGGTCTTAATTAAAAAGAACCGTCACATATTAGTGGCGGTTCTTTTTTTGGGATATATAAGCCGATACTATTGAATATTCGGGGCATAAAAAATCCGGAGAAACTCATTTCTCCGGATTTTCCCTTGTTGCTCGTATTTATATGGATTGTCCGCGCATTTTTTCACTGATTGCTTCGTCCATTACCCTTTCTGCATAAGGACGACTGATTTCGTTGAGCGCTTCAATTTTTTCCTGAATAAGATTTTTATCCTCCATGGTTATGGCGAGTTGAAGATTTTGCATAGCGTGTGCTG
>JBGSNV010000068.1:0-9573 GCA_041739485.1 Chitinophagaceae bacterium | reverse complement strand
CATCTTTCTGTGCAAAAGCGCATCCTGTTAGTTTCTCCAGGCATTCCAATGCGGTCAGGATTTCATTCACGGTATCCGGTGCCAGAAACTCAAACTCAAGATGCTGTACTTTGTCTGGTCTCTTGTCGCGATTGGTGTATTTCCATTCGTTGCGACCCAGTGCATACATATTGTACATAAACCAATAGGCAGGCATGATGATGAGTTCGTCATTGGCCAGATCCTGACTGATTAAGGAAAAGGGCAAAGGGATATCCAATTCTGCGGGATAATCTCCTTTGGCAATAATACTAAAACTTGCAAAACGGCTGTTGTGTTTCAGGCTTACACAAAGTCCTGGCCAAAATCCCCGGTTTGCAACGATTTCCCCGTCATTTGCCCGGCTGTTGTGGTTGCTTCCAATGGTAGCACCGGCAGCCATATTGCTTTGTCCCATCACCACCGACGCACACAAAAAGCTATTATTATGGTGTTGCTCATGCGAAGGAAAGATCAGAGAATTGAGTACCTCACAACAACTGATTGTAGAGTTGTCTCCGAGATAGGCATTGATCAAACGGGCACCATATTTCAATTGAGCATTGCTGCTCATTACAAAACGAACGGCCTTTACCCCGTAAAAAGCACGACATCCGAATCCTACAATACCATTCACCATTTCGCAACCCTCCCCAATCTGAGTCTTGGCTCCGGGTTTTGAATTAATCGTCAGGTTTTTCAGTTTATTGGCCCCTTTCAGATAGGCATCACTGCCAATCCATACATCTTTGATGATATCGCAGTTTTTAATTACTGTCCGGTCACCCACCTTGCCGTAATAGCCGTGTTTGGTATCAAATTGATTTTCGGTAAACTCCTTGAATTTTTGAAGCAAGGGGCCATTATCGCGGTATTTGCTCCAAAGCCAGGCGTCACCGGGTAGCATCCCATTAAAAGGAATAACACGTCTGCCGCCGTTTTCATTGGCCAGTTCCATCCATATCCGGATGTCTTCAGGCTCCCCGTTTTTTAAAATACCGATGCCGAATTTAGCATGCGGGGTAGTCATTAGTTCATTTACATTTACAATGATCGCTTCACTGCCAATGATATAATGGCTCATGTAATCCACATTGTCAACTGCTACATTATCGCCGAAGTCGCAACTGATGATGGTACTGCGATACAAGCCTACCGGCACTTTTAAACGGCTGTATTCCAGAAAATAAGGTTCCAGCTTACCAATCCTCACGAGTCCGTAGAATTTACAACTTTTCACCAGTTCGGGGGTAAAAGCATCACTTACAAGGATATTATTCCAATTATCACTTGTATTGCCGTTCCGAACAAGGCCTTCTATTTCATAAGCGGTTAGTTGCCGGTATTCAATGCCATTGCGGTTTTGCAGGTTCCGCAAATAATATTCATCTTTTCCTTCGGGAAGTTCTGCGGCATCAATGAAGCCATACCCTAACTTGCCGATAGGAATTTTTTTGATATTGTTGATCATAAGTAGTTCGAAATCGTATCTCTGTATATTTATATCGATTCCCCAATAAATTGGTTTTCAATAAAACTGCGCGTAAAGGTAACGGAATGAGTGATATTTGGTTCAACAGCGCATTGCCGATTCAGGATGCTCTTAATGCATAGGCACTTTTAGGGACAATAGGTTTTTGAATTTTCTGAAATCAATCCCTTAGCTGTCATTGTTAATGTCAAATTTGAGGAAAATGAGGTGGATTGCGGGAACAAATATGCTGGTTTTTCATGCTTTTTGAAAAGGGTTTGCAGGTGTGTTGGCAAAAAAAACATCATTTAAAATAATCCGCTGCTTATATTTGAAGCCTGCAAACAGTTCTCAAAACAGGTAGCCTATCGGTTGTAAATGTACTTATTGTAAATTTTAATTGATAATCAATCTTTTATCTCATAAAAGTTGATTGAGTTCTGTTATTATCAAATACGTAAACAAACATGAGATTAAACCTTCGTGGCTTAAGTATAGTACTTGCCCTGACCACTACTTTGATTGGCTCTGCACAAAACAATCCTTCGAGCATCAATGTGGTAACTTCTGCTGTGCCATTTCTTAGAATTAGTCCCGATGCCCGCGCAGGCGGTATGGGCGATCTTGGTTTAGCAACAGCCCCCGATGTAAATAATATGTTCTGGAACCTGGCAAAAACCCCGTTCAACGAGAGCAATAGTGGGTTGGCTGTCACTTATACACCCTGGTTGAAGGACATTGGTGTTGGAGATGTGTTTCTGGCTTCACTTGCCGGCTATTACAAACCCGATGAGCAAAGTGCCTTTTCTGGTTCCTTCCGTTTTTTCAACCTTGGGGATATTCAGTTCACCGACTTTTTTGGCAATCCGCTCAGCACCGGGAAACCTACTGAATTAGCCGTTGATTTGGGTTACAGCCGTAAATTAAGTAATAACCTTGCAGTTGGAGCAGCGTTGCGTTATATAAACAGCAATCTGGCACGCGGACTTCCAAGCAACAGCGGGGTTGATTATCGCGCAGGCACAACTGTTGCCGGTGATATATCGCTTTATTACGATGGAACGAGCGAAATCGGAAAAGGGTTCCGTTTTGGCGCAGCTATGAGCAATCTAGGCGGTAAAATAGGGTACACCAACAACAACACGGAACGCGATTATATTCCGGCCAACCTCGGTATTGGGGTTAGTCATACTTCTGTTTTTGATGATGACAATAAACTCATGTTTGGTCTTGACCTGAATAAACTGATGGTTCCAACGCCTCCAAGAATCACGGGGGATAATGATGTGGATGAGCAGGCACTTTTTGATTACCGCAATAAAGGCGTCGTTCAAAGCTGGTTTAGTTCCTTTGGGGATGCGCCCGGTGGTTTCAGCGAGGAAATGCAGGAATTTACCATCAGCGCCGGAGCTGAATACAGCTATCAGGAGCAATTCTTTGTAAGAGCCGGTTATTTTTTCGAAAATCCGAATAAAGGCAACCGGAAGTATTTGACTGCTGGTTTTGGCATCAAATACAATACTTTCAAACTCGATTTCAGTTATCTCGTACCAAGCGGTTCGGGTACTAACCGGAACCCGCTGAGCAACACACTCCGGTTTTGTTTAAGTTTCGACCTGGATCCGGTGGAATAGTTGAGCGTTAATTTGTAGAGAAATATTCACATTTGCAAAAAGCGAAGGGGGTTACCTTCGCTTTTTGCATAAAATAACAGGTACATGTACAGAATCGGCAGTGGGATTGATTTTCATCAGTTGGTAGAAGGTCGCGATTTATGGCTTGGTGGCATAAAGATCCCTCATTACAAAGGCGCGCTTGGCCATAGCGATGCAGATGTGGTTTTGCACGCTATATGCGATGCCATGTTGGGGGCACTCGCTTTAGGCGACATAGGAACTCATTTTCCCGATACCGATGCGGCCTATAAAAACATTGATAGTAAAATACTCTTACAACGCTCCTTCGAGTTGATCAGCAGCCGGGGTTATGCAATTGTAAACGTGGATGCATCCCTTTGTTTAGAAAAGCCGAAGATCAAGCCATACGTTCCTGCCATGCAACAATGTATTGCGGAGATTCTTGGGTTGACAACAGAAGATGTTTCCATTAAGGCAACCACCACAGAAACCATGGGTTTTACCGGCCGGGAAGAAGGGGTGGTAGCAACTGCCTCTGTTTTATTGAGAAAGCAGGAGCTTTAAAAAGTATTTTCAATTTTTAATCAAATTTTAAGCAACGGAAAAGCGCATGACAGGTCAGCAAATTGTAAAGGTTCCCATACGCAATGAAAGCAATAATCCGTTACCTGCTTATGCAACATCGGGTTCCTCGGGACTAGATATCCGTGCAAACCTTACCGAACCATTGCTGCTTGCCCCTCTTGAAAGGTTTTTGGTTCCCACTGGTTTGTTTCTTGCCATTCCTGCCGGTTTCGAAGGTCAGGTGAGGCCAAGAAGTGGTCTAGCGCTCAAACAGGGGCTAACTTGTCTCAATTCTCCGGGAACCATCGACAGTGATTACAGGGGCGAAATCCGGGTTTTACTCATCAATTTAAGCAAGGAAGTACAATCCATACAACCGGGAGACCGGGTTGCTCAGATCGTTTTTCAACCGGTAACCCTTATTCAATGGGAAAGGCAGGAACTATTATCAGAGACAGAAAGAGGTGCCGGAGGTTTTGGACATAGTGGGTCGCAATAATAAAAATTATGTAATCCCCACGTCCGAACTTTCGGTCCGAACTTTCGGACCGGGGATTACACCCGAACGCAAATGATCATTGGGTTTGGGATGCCGAAAGCAATCAGGATCCAAAGCATATGCCTGAAAAAAGTCTCTGCACCGTAAAGACGCTCTAAAAAATGAACACATGACAACATTTAATATTCATATTTCGAAGGTTCTTCTTTTTTTGTTGGTGATTGCCGGTTTAAACGCCTGCCGTTCCACAAGAATTACGGATTCGAAGCATGCAGCAATAGCCGTAAAAGACACCATTAAAGCAGCTCCGATAATGGTGGATGCTTCCGTGGCAAGCGACTCCTCTGCCATTATCAGCACCATTCTTGATAAAATAAAAACCAGTGTATTGAGTTTTGAAACTTTTACTGCAAAAGTAAAAGTGGATTTTAACGATGGAGCCGGTAAAAGCCAGAGTGCAACAGGTTACATCCGGATGCAAAAAGACAGTTTGATCTGGATTTCGCTGACCGGTGCTTTGGGGGTAGAAGGTTTCCGGGCACAGGTTTATCCGGATTCCATTATTATTATGGACAAACTCGAGAAAACCGTGTCCTATAAAAGCATTGCCTCTTTGCAGGAAATTACCAAATTGCCTGTTGATTTTTATGCTTTACAGGATTTATTGGTTGGCAATCCTGTTTATTTTACCGATACCATCATCAGTTTTAAGGGAGACGAAAAGGGCTTTTCTGCTACAAGTAGGGGGGCAAATTTCAATCACCAACTAGCGATGGATACCCTTAGAAATACGGTAATATATAGTGCCATTAAAGATAATGCCCCCGAAAGCAAAAGGAAAATTGAAATCTGGTTTAATGGGTATATACTTCTGCAAAACGGAAATTTCAGCGAACAAAGAGCAATTACGGTTCAGGACAAAAATGAATTGAAGATTCTGCTGGATTACAAACAAGTAAGTTTCAATGAGGTATTGAGTTTCCCATTTAACATTCCTAAAAGTTATAAAGTAAAATAATTCAATAATTTGGCCGTTGGAATCTAGGTCTCTTTCCTTGTCTTTCCGCTTAAAATTTCGCCCATGATGAAGAAAAGAATATTCAGCCTGCTTTTTTTGGCATCTCTTGCTTTGGGATTACAGGCACAACAGCCTTCGAAAGAAGAGCTGCAGCGCAAGACGCAATCTTTACTTAAAGAGATTGATGAGGTTAAAAAGAACCTTGAGGTAACAAAAGCAAGCAAACGCAAATCTCTTGGCGACCTGAAGCAGGTTGAACGGAAAATTTCCATGCGGAATCAGGTAATCTATAATATGAAGACCGAGGTATGGATGGTAGAGCGGGAAATTTTGAAGACTTACCGCGAAATTGATACCCTTAAAAATGAATTGAGTGTTCTGAAAGAGCAATACGGACAAAGTATTGTGTACGCCTACAAGAACAGAAGTAATTACGATTTTCTCAATTTTATATTTTCTTCTTCCAGTTTCAGCAATGCGCTGCAAAGGCTTTCCTATCTGAAAACATATCGTAGTTTCAGAGAGCAAAAGGCAACAGATATTTTGAATGCCAATAAAACCCTGAGTGATAAAATAGCTTCTCTCAGCACCAAGCGTCAGGAAAAATCGGGTGCTGTAGAAATGCAGGCTGTTCAAATGACTGAACTCGCCAAGGAAAAAAAGGAAAAGGATGCGGTGGTATCTCAAATCCAATCCCGGGAAAAGGAATTATCAAAAATGTTTGCCAATAAGGACCGGGAAAGAAAGCAAATTCAGGCTGCCATTGCTGCGGTAATTAAACGGGAGAAAGATGAAGCACTCCGCGCAGAAAGAGCGCTTGCTGCTGCCCGTAAAAAGGAAGCGGATGAAGCTGCTGCCCGCAAAAAAGCCGAAGATGCCAAATTGGTGGCTGCAGGCAAGGTACCCGAACCTGCTGCTCCGGTTGTAAAAAAGGAGCCGGTGCCTGAACCTGCATCTAACAGACCATTGAGTGTACTTGAAAGTGCACCTGAAGCGGTTTTGGTCTCTCAAAAGTTTGAGGAAAACAAAGGACGATTGCCCTGGCCGGTTGAAAGAGGTGTGATAATCCTTCGATATGGGAAAAATTCGGTTCCTGCAAAAATGAGGGATATCAATGTGCCCAGCGACGGGTTGTCTTTTGAAACCAATGTTGGATCAAGTGTAAGAGCTATTTTCGACGGAGAAATCAGTTCTGTATTCAATGTGGGCAATTATAAAATCATAATGATTAAACATGGCCGATATTTTTCTACATATGGCAACTTATCCTCGGCCAATGTAACGCGTGGTCAAATGGTAAAGACAGGTCAGGTAATTGGTAAGGCAGGGATCAATGATTACGGGGAGGGAGAGGTAACCCTTCAGTTAGATACCGAAAGCTCCACCATCAATCCGGAACCATGGATTACCGGTCGCTAAAAACGGATAAAATATTTTCTCTGTTTTAGGATTGCCGGCAACCTTTACATTTGCAGTTCCCACATTTGGGAAAACATCATTTTTTCTAAAAAAAATAGTTGGCATGCCATCGTACCCCAACAGGCAGTTTCTGGATTTTGAAACGCCTATCAAGGAATTGTTCGAAGAGATAGAAACGACGAAAAAAGCGGCTGAGAAGAACGCAAAGATCGATTACAATCCCATTATTGCTGAGCTCGAAGCAAGCATTCTTGAAAAACGGAAGGAGATTACAGATCATTTGACCAGCTGGCAAAAAGTGCAGCTTAGCCGGCATCCGGATCGTCCTTATACCATGAAGTACATTGATAAAATGTGCACTGATTTTGTAGAATTACACGGAGACCGGAATATCAGGGATGACAAAGCAATGGTAGGTGGTTTGGCCAAACTGGGCGAGCAAACCATTATGATCATTGGTCAGCAAAAGGGCATCAATACTAAAATGCGGCAGCAACGTAATTTTGGGATGGCCAATCCCGAGGGTTACCGCAAAGCGCTTCGGTTGATGAAGATGGCTGAAAAATTCAAT
The DNA here is from genome assembly GCA_041739485.1 of Chitinophagaceae bacterium. Lineage (GTDB taxonomy): Bacteria > Bacteroidota > Bacteroidia > Chitinophagales > Chitinophagaceae > Phnomibacter. Next base: position 2,376 of record JBGSNV010000068.1, on the reverse strand, counting down.
ATCCCGATAGTTACTTTGGTGGATACCCCCGGCGCATTTCCCGGTATCGAAGCCGAAGAGCGGGGGCAGGGAGAAGCAATTGCCCGCAATATTTACGAAATGATCCGGTTGAAAGTGCCTGTTATTTGTGTGGTTATAGGCGAAGGAGCAAGCGGCGGTGCCATGGGTATTGGCGTGGGCGACAAAGTGCTGATGCTGGAAAATACATGGTACACGGTAATCAGCCCTGAAAGTTGCAGTTCAATTTTATGGCGGAGCTGGGATAAAAAGGAAATAGCTGCCGAGCAGTTAAAGCTTACCTCTGATCATATGCTGGAATTTGGTCTCGTGGACGGAGTCGTTCCGGAGCCAATTGGCGGTGCTCATTGGGATTATGATGAAGCCGGAAAAATGCTGAAAGATTACCTGATTCCACTGATTGTTCAATTGCAACAAATACCTGCTCAGGAAAGAGTAATACAGCGCATTGAGAAATTTGGCCGGATGGGCTTTTACGATGAGGTGACGGATTGAAGTGAATAAACCTTATGAATCCTGAAGGTGGAAACGGAATAAAAAAAGAAACAAAGAAATGACCACATTGTCCGGGGTTGGCGTAGCTATCGTCACCCCTTTTAAAAAAGATTTTTCGGTAGATTATGCGGCCCTTGACCGGGTTTTGGAATATGTAATCAATGGCCGTATAAATTATATTGTAACCCTGGGTACTACCGGGGAAACTGCTACTCTGAGTGAAGAGGAAAAAGTTGCCATCCTGAAACATACCCTGCAAACGGTGAATGGCCGTATACCTGTGATGGTTGGTATTGGAGGCAATAATACGCAGGAAGTGATACACAAAATTGCTACATGGCCGCTTGATGGCGTTGAAGCCATCCTGAGTGTGAGTCCTTACTACAATAAACCTACTCAGGAAGGTATTTATCAGCATTATGCAGCTATTGCGGCAAGTACTGACCGTAAGATCCTTTTATACAATGTGCCGGGTCGTACCGTAAGCAACATTACTCCTGAAACCACTTTCCGGTTGGCTGCCGATTTTAAAAATATCATTGGTACCAAGGAAGCTAGTGGTAATATGATCCAATGCATGCACCTTGTGAAAAACAGACCCGAAGGTTTTTTGCTGCTTAGTGGCGATGATCATCTTGCATTGCCTTTGGTAGCCCTCGGATTTGATGGAGTTATCAGTGTGGCAGCTAATTGTTTTGCTGCGGATTTTACTCGTTTGGTTCACTCTGCACTCGATGGCCATTTCGAAGAAGCCAATCATTTTCAGCATAAACTACTCGATGGGATCGATCTGCTGTTTGCTGAAAACAATCCCGCAGGTGCGAAAGGCTTTTTAGCCGAAATGGGGCTGATTGAAAATGTGCTGCGGCTTCCGCTTGTTCCTATGAGTCCGGAAGGCATGGAAAAAATCAGGAACTATAAATAAGAGGTATTGGTTGGGTGCATGATCCGGAAGGTAATGCCCTCTAAAGCAAGTTGTGTTTTGGGGAAAATAGCTTTTGCCTCCATTTCAAAGGCAGAAAGGTCCTCGTATTTGCTACTAAAGTGCCCTATGATCAGTTGCAGGGCATTGGCCTGACCGGCAAGTAAGGCAGCCTGTCTTGCGGTGGAATGAAATCGTTCGGCGGCTCTGTCTTCTAGGTCTGATAGATAGGTCGCTTCGTGGTAGAGTAAATTCACCCCGCTTACCAAATCGCCGAGACCCGGGTCAAAAATAGTGTCTGCACAAAAGGCGTAACTTCTGCCTGGAATATTTGAAAAAGTTACAAGATCGTTGTGAATAAGATCACCGGATTTTGTTTCATAATGTTCCCCCATTTGTAACCGGTTGAAAAATACAGCAGGTATACCGTTTTCAATGGCTTTCTCCCGATTAAGTCTCCTCGGTGGTTTTTGTTCGCGGAACAGATAGCCCCAACACTCTACCCGGTGCTTTACAGGAAAGCAGTTGACTTCCATTTTTCCGGTACGCAATAAGGTACCTGCCTCTTTGATTTTGATAAAATGCAAAGGAAACTTTAATCGGGTATGGGCAGCTCTCAATTGCAGTTGAATAATCTCTTCGAGCAGTGTCGGACCGTAAATAAATAAGGGCTGTTCTCTGCCCATTAGACCCATCGAGGTGATTACACCAATAAGCCCGAAATAATGATCACCGTGTAAATGGCTGATAAAAATGTGATTGATCTTATTTTTTCTGATTTTATAGCGTGCCAACTGCATCTGCGTACCTTCTCCACAATCAATCAGAAAAATCTGATCTTCATGAGCCAATGCCTGCGCAGTGGGATGCCGGTCAAATGCCGGAATCGCAGAAATGGTGCCTACCCTGGTTAGTCCGAACAAGAATGCTGATTTTTGGGG
>JBGSNV010000018.1:0-8049 GCA_041739485.1 Chitinophagaceae bacterium | reverse complement strand
TGGCAGAAGCGGCAAATTTTATTCGCATGATTACAGCGGGGTGAATGCAGACATTTATACCATGGCGAAAGGCATGGGCAATGGATTCCCTGTGGGCGGTATTTTGATTGCTCCTCACATCAAAGCAAAGCATGGCATGCTTGGAACTACATTCGGAGGCAATCATCTGGCCTGTGCAGCAGCACTTGCAGTACTCGAGGTGATGGAGTCGGAAGGGTTGATGGAAAAAGCAAGACAGCGGGGCATGTACCTGAAAAACAGATTGGCCAAACTGAGTGGTGTAGAAAAAATTCGGGGAAGAGGTTTGATGATCGGTTTCGAAGTAAGCGAAGCCCATAAAGATCTCCGCAAAATCCTTTTGAATGATTTTAATATCTTTACCGGAGAAGCCAAGCCCAATATCATCCGGTTGCTCCCGGCTATGACCATTCAGCGCAAACAAATGGATGAATTTCTCGATGCAGTGGCCGAAGTGCTCGAAACCGTACCTGCAGTATAAATGCACTTGAAATATGTTTAGAAACTTCCTGTCGGTAAAAGATGTGACGAATATGGAATTGCTGGTTCAGCAGGCCATGTCATACAAAGCACAACAGTTAAAACGACCGACCCTTGGTGCCGGAAAAAAAATAGGATTGTTGTTTTTCAATCCAAGCATGCGTACCCGTTTGAGTACACAGATCGCTGCTTCCAACCTCGGTATGGAATCGATTGTGTACAATATCGATAAGGAGGGCTGGAAAATGGAATTTGAAGACGGGGCAATAATGAACGGAGATGCGGTGGAACACATCAAAGATGCGGCTCCTGTTCTTGGTCAGTATTTCGATATCCTCGGGATACGCACCTTCCCCGGATTGACGGACCGCGAAGCAGACTATCAGGAAACCTTATTGCATCATTTCAAAAAGCATACGGGTATCCCCGTTGTGAGTCTCGAAAGCGCAACGGTGCATCCTCTGCAGTCGCTTGCAGATATACTAACTATAGAAGAACAGCTAAAATTACGAAGTACAGGTAAAAAGCCCAAAGTGGTGTTGACCTGGGCTCCGCATATCAAGCCGTTGCCGCAATGTGTGGCCAACAGCTTTTCAGAATGGGTAAATGCCTGGGGCAAAAGCGATTTTGTGATCACGCACCCTCCGGGGTTTGAGCTCGATACAGCCTTTACCAACGGGGCACAGATTACCACCAATCAGGAAGAAGCTTTAGCGGATGCCGATTTTGTATATGTAAAAAACTGGAGCAGTTTTGAAAATTACGGCCAAATGGCTACCGGCGATACCTCGGACTGGATGCTTACACTCGATAAGCTCAAAGCTACACATGATGCCAAAGTAATGCATTGCCTGCCGGTAAGGCGCAATGTTGAATTGAGCGACGAAGTACTTGATAGTCCTTACAGTTTGGTGTCTCAACAGGCGGGCAACCGGGTTTGGGCTGCACAGGCCGTTTTGAGCAACATGCTCGAAAATATTTTATAATCTGCAAAAGGATGGGGAATAGCTCTTTCCTTTTTGCATCCATACTCAAGCATGGAGAAAGCTTCTTTATATATTGTAAAAATCGGGGGGAACGTACTCGATCATCCCGACGAATTGCAGGCCTTTATTGATCGGTTTGCGGCTTTACCCGGTCTCAGGATCCTGGTACACGGCGGGGGAAAAATCGCTACACGTATTGGGGAAGACCTTGGTGTGGTTTCAAAATATATCGAAGGCCGGCGTATAACCGATGATGCCACACTCGATCTTGTAACGATGGTATATGGCGGACTCGTGAATAAAAAACTGGTAGCTTCGCTGCAGGCTGCCGGTTGCAACGCTATCGGATTGACCGGGGCAGATGCCAATATCATCCCGGCACAAAAAAGACCGGTTCGTACCATAGATTTTGGCTGGGCAGGCGATGTAGTTCCTGAAAATATTGACTCCCAAACCCTGCAGGTGCTGCTGAATGCAGGCATTGTACCCGTAATGGCACCCCTAACCCATGATGGCAAAGGGCATATGCTCAATACCAACGCGGATACGATTGCCGCTTCGCTCGCCGTTGCTTTATCGGGTTTGTACACTGTACAATTGATGTATTGTTTTGAAAAGAAGGGCGTTCTCGAAAATATAGAAGATCCGGATTCAGTAATTCCGGTGATCCACGCAAAAAATTTTCCCGAACTTAAAAGCGAGGGTAAATTGCATAGTGGTATCTTACCCAAAATAGAAAATGCATTGCAGGCTGTTTCCAAAGGCGTTCATAAAGTATGGATCGGTCATGCGGCAGATATTATTCACACCACCCTGGAAAAAGGGTACGGAACCTTTATTGAAGAAATATGAGTTTACAGGCAGTAATATTTGATATGGATGGTACGCTGATAGACAGTATGCCGTTTCATGCGAAATCCTGGTTTGGATTTTTTGAGAAAAAAGGGATTTCTGTTAGCGAGGAAGCCCTTCAGGAAAAAGGGCATGGCACTTTGTATGATATCATACCCCGGTTTTTTGGTGCACACCTCACTCCGGAAGAATCGTACACTCTTGCCATGGAAAAGGAAGAACTTTTTCGGGAAATATATGCCCCGCATATGGAGCTATTGCCCGGTACAAGGGAATGGCTTGATTTGCTGAAAAGCAAAAATATTGCCATTGGTATGGGAACGGCGGCGGATTTTACCAATGCCGATTTTACCCTCGATACCCTGCATATCCGATCTTATTTCGATACCATCGTTACAAGCGATCTCGTACCCGAGGGGAAACCGTCCCCCGCGGTTTATTTGTATGTTGCTGAAAAACTAGGGGTTACTCCGGAAAATTGTCTTGTATTTGAAGATACCTTTTCGGGTGTGGAGTCCGGTCTTGCCGCAGGCATGAAAGTTGCTGCAATAACTACCATGCATCCTGCGGAAGTATGGCAGCAGAAAACGGTGCACCGGATTTACCATGATTTTACTGAAGTAGACTTTGAAGAGCTTTCCACGCTTTTCTTTTAATAACCATGAAGGAGCATTCACTATATACCGATGCCGTTGGCTTACTGCAACAATTGATTGAAACCCCTTCTTTCAGTAGAGAAGAATCGGCTACCTGTGATCTGATCTGTCAATTTTTAGAGCAGCGGGGGATTGCATCTCAAAAAGAAGGCTACAATATATACGCCCGCAATGCGCACTATAGTGAAGGCAAGCCTGTGATATTGCTCAATTCGCATCACGATACCGTTAAACCGAATAAGGGTTACACCCGCGACCCGTTTGCACCCTCTATCGGGAATGGAAAACTCTATGGTTTGGGCAGCAATGATGCGGGGGGGTGTCTCGTTTCGCTGATCGCCACTTTTGTGCACTTTTATCCTCAAAAAGACCTGCCTTTCAACCTAGTGCTTGCAGCTTCTGCGGAAGAAGAGATCAGTGGTGCCGGCGGTATTGAAAAAGTATTGCCTGTGCTCGGGCCGGTGGATTTTGCAGTAGTAGGTGAGCCCACCCTCATGCAGATGGCGGTAGCAGAACGCGGGCTGATGGTGCTCGATGCGATTGCTCCGGGACATGCCGGACATGCTGCCCGCAATGAAGGGGACAATGCACTCTATCATGCCCTCGATGATATTGACTTTATCCGCAATTATACCTGGGAAAAAGTGAGCCCCCTGCTTGGGCCTAGCCGCATGACGGTCACAGCTATTGAAACCGAAAACAAACAACACAATGTGGTGCCTGCCAATTGTCATTTTACCATTGATGTGCGGTTGAATGAACTGTATTCTTTTGAAGAAGTAATAGAGGTTTTGCAACAAAAACTAAAGAGTAAGATCCAACCAAGGAGTATGCGTTTGCGCAGCACTTCCATCCCGATAGATCATCCCCTTGTGAAGGCGGGTACGGCTATGGGTAAAACGGCTTACGGGTCACCCACCACAAGCGATAAGGCATTGATGCCTTTTCTTTCGCTTAAAATGGGGCCGGGAGATAGCGCCCGCAGCCATACTGCCGATGAGTTTATTTATCTTCACGAAATAGAAGAAGGTATCCAGGATTATATTCAGTTACTCGAAACTATGAAGCTTGATTAAGAAGGCCACAATTTTTGTTTGCCTTAAGGGCCACAGGGTTATAAAGACTTTAATTCCTGCTGATGCTTAGTAATTTTTTTCATTTTACCAAAATGGCTATTAAATGAAACTTTGGCAAAAAGACAATACCGACACCTCTGCATTGGTGGAGCGCTTTACCGTAGGCAACGACCGGGACTATGATGTGCTGCTAGCCCCTTACGATGTAAAGGGCAATAAAGCGCAGGCGAGGATGTTGCTTGCAATGGGTATTTTAGACGAGGCCGAACATGAAGCTTTGCAAAAGGCGCTTGATTTGTTGTATATGGAGGTAACGGCCCCCGGATTTGCACTGCCCGATGAGGTGGAAGATATTCATAGCTATATAGAATTGATGTTGACCGAAAGGGTAGGGGAAGCCGGCAAAAAAATACATACCGGTCGTAGCCGGAATGATCAGGTGGCTGTGGATATAAAACTATATTTGAAATACGCCATCCGCAGTGTGGAGCAAGGCGTTCAGGAGGTTTTTGAAAAACTCCTTGCCAATGCCGAAAAACATAAGGATAAACTCATTCCCGGTTATACGCATCTCCAAATGGCGATGCCTTCGAGTGCAGGGCTTTGGCTAAGTGCTTATGCCGAAAGCTTGGTGGATGATTTGCAGATGTTGCTTGCAGCGAGCCATATTGCCAACAAAAATCCTCTTGGAAGCGGAGCCGGTTATGGATCTTCGTTTCCATTGCAACGCGAAATTACTACAAGAGAACTTGGTTTTGCTCAAACAAATATCAATAGTGTGTATGCGCAAATGACAAGGGGGAAAACCGAAAAAGCCGTAGCCACCGGTATCAGTTATATTGCGGCTACGCTCAGTCGCTTTTCGTACGATTGCTGTTTGTACCTCAACCAACAATTCGGGTTCATTAGTTTTCCGGCTTCGTTAACGACGGGCAGCAGCATCATGCCCCACAAAAAGAACCCCGATGTATTTGAACTGATAAGGGCTAAGTGCAACCGCATACAGGCAACGCCCAACGAATTGACGCTGATGATAAACAACCTGCCTTCGGGTTATCATCGCGACATGCAACTGACCAAGGAGATTTTGTTTCCGGCCATCGATACGCTCAACGACTGTCTCGAAATGACCGGGCTAATGCTCGATCATTTATCGGTTCGGGACAACATACTCGAAGATCCGCAATACCGCTACCTGTTTACGGTAGAAGCGATGAATGCCCTTGTACAAAAAGGCGTTTCCTACCGGGAGGCTTACCGGACTATTGGCAACGAGGTGGAGGCCGGTACTTTTACCTACGCTCCCGGAGCGCTAAATCATACCCACACCGGAAGCATTGGCAATCTGCAATTGGATGCTATCCGAAACATGATGAAGGAAGTGTCGGCGCAGTTTAAAAAATGAGTTGGTGGCAATTTTTACAAACGAGAAAGCAACCAATAAGCGAAAACAGATAGAAGATTTATAAACCTTATAAATAATATCCATAATTCCGTAACACGGCCACTGATGATAATGCTGAAATTTGTATTGTAGTTTAATTTTTAATAGATGCATACAATGAATACTACATATCACATACACGGAATGACTTGCAATGGTTGTCGTAATCACGTAGAAAGCACACTATCAAAGGTGAGTGGGGTTTTAAAAGCCACGGTGGATTTAGCAAAAGCCGAAGCCACCATAGAAATGGAAAAGCACATTCCAATAGAAACGCTTCAGGATGCTTTAAAAAATGACGGGGGAAAATATAGCATTCACAAACAGGGGGAGCATTCGCCTGATTCAGAAGCCAAAAAAGAGAAGCCGCGGGGAAATGGTACAGGTACTTTTTATTGCCCAATGCATTGCGAAGGCGAAAAAACGTATGACAAAGCAGGCGATTGCCCTATCTGCGGAATGGATTTAGTGGAAGAACAAAACGAATCGATCATTACTACAAAACAATGGACTTGCCCCATGCATCCGGAAGTTGTGAAGGATGAAGCAGGTGCCTGTCCTATTTGTGGAATGGATTTGATGCCATTACAGCCTGATCTTTCAGCAGAAGAAAAAACCTATAAGAAACTATTAAAGAGGTTTTGGATAGCTTCCATATTTACCCTCCCTGTTTTCTTAATTGCAATGAGCGAAATGCTCTCCAACAATCCACTATATGAAATATTGCAACAAAAATATTGGAATTGGATTCAGCTCGCATTATCCTTACCGGTAGTTTTTTATGCAACATGGATGTTTTTTGAGCGTGCCTATAAAAGCATCAGGACCTGGAATCTAAACATGTTTACACTTATCGGTATTGGGGCAGGCGTAGCATGGTCATTTAGTCTATTTGGTATGCTTTTCCCCAATATTTTTCCAATTCAGTTTAAAACGGAAACAGGTGCTGTTCACGTTTATTTTGAAGCAGCGACTGTTATTTTGACTTTGGTTCTTTTAGGGCAATTATTAGAAGCTCGTGCCCATAGTAGAACAAATTCGGCAGTTAAAGAATTGTTGAAATTAGCACCAAACAAAGCTTATAAATTAGTTGATGGCAAAGAAATTGAAGTAAGCATAGACAAAATAGAATTAGGAGATATAATAAAAGTAAAACCCGGGGATAAAATTCCTGTAGATGGTTCTATTTCAGAAGGTGAAACCACCATTGACGAATCTATGATTACGGGCGAACCTATTCCTGTAAATAAAACGAATGGCGATAAAGTAACGAGCGGTACTATCAATGGTAACCAATCCTTTTTAATGAAAGCCGAAAAGGTAGGAAGCGATACATTGCTTTCTCAAATTATTCATATGGTGAATAATGCAAGCAGAAGCCGTGCCCCTATTCAAAATTTAGCAGATAAAGTTTCAGGATATTTTGTCCCCATTGTAGTCCTTATTTCCTTGCTCACTTTTGCGGCATGGGCTATTTGGGGTCCGGAACCTGCTTATGTTTTTGCGTTTGTTAATGCTATTGCCGTTTTAATTATAGCATGTCCTTGTGCACTAGGTTTAGCCACGCCAATGTCTGTTATGGTGGGCGTTGGAAAAGGGGCTCAAAATGGGGTACTTATAAAAAATGCTGAAGCACTCGAAAAATTAAACCAAGTCAATACTTTAATCATTGACAAAACAGGAACCATTACTGAAGGAAAGCCTACAGTCGAAAAAATTGGAACTTTTGACAATAATTTTAGTGAAAAGGAAGTGCTTACATTCATTGTGTCGATAAATAGCAATAGCGAACATCCATTGGCTGAGGCAACTGTTAAATTTGGCAAAGAACAAAATACGGAGATTTTAAAATCTGAAAAATTCAGTGCGGTAACGGGGAAAGGTGTTGAAGCTTATATAAACAGCAAAAAAGTAGCCTTGGGCAATCCTAAAATGATGGAATACGATCGTGCTGAAATTACATCTGCTATGAAAGAGGAAGCTAAAAAATATCAGCAACAGGGTAAAACAGTCTCGTATCTGTCCATAGATAAAAGAGTGGTTGGTTACGTGGTTATGGGTGACAAAATTAAAGTTACAAGTGCCAAGGCAATTGCCGAACTTCAAAAAAATGGAATTGACGTAATTATGCTTACAGGCGACAATCATGATACTGCCAAAGCTGTTGCCAATGAACTCAATCTATCAGATTTTAAAGCAGGTATGCTACCTGAAGATAAAATGAAGGAGGTTGAAAACCTGCAACAACAAGGCAAAGTAGTAGCGATGGCGGGTGACGGAATAAATGATGCTCCCGCATTGGCTCAAGCTAACATTGGGATCGCTATGGCTACCGGTACCGATATCGCGATCGAGAGCGCTGGGATCACCCTTGTAAAAGGCGATCTTTCTGGAATTGTGCGGGCACATAAACTGAGCCAAGCAACAATGAAGAATATTCGGCAAAATCTATTTTTTGCATTCGGATACAATGCCTTGGGCGTGCCCCTGGCGGCAGGTGTTTTATATCCAGCATTTGGTTTGTTACTGAGCCCAAT
>JBGSNV010000396.1:0-11965 GCA_041739485.1 Chitinophagaceae bacterium | reverse complement strand
CTATATTTTCCGGAGGTGATGGTACTCTTCAACTTTCCATCGGCACTGTACAAATACAAATGGTTCCATCCCGTTTTGTCACTTTGGATCAGCATGTCTTTGCCATCGTTTAAAAACTCAATACGACTATCGGCTTCGCTGAGATCGATCCAGGTTTTCTGCGTTTCCTCGTAAACCTTTGTTTTTTGGCCATTTTTAGGATTTACCGCATACATCTGCAGGGTATCCTGTCCGCGGTTTTGCCATTGCACATACAGCTGATCACCTGCAGGGGTCCATTTAGGCCAACCGAGTTGATGGCTCGTTTCTTCCCCAAAATCAACCCAGGTAGTTGTTCCGCCATCATATTTCACAAACCCGAGTTTTACAGCCGGGTTTGGGTCTCCTGCCTTCGGATATCTTGTTTCCTCAATAGAACCATGACTGCCGTCTGCTGCATATAAAGGAAACATAGGGATTTTATTTTCATCAAAATGCATGTAGGCAATCGTTTGATTGTCGGGGCTCCACCAAAAGGCCCGATACCGGGTAGCCCGGCCGAAAATTTCCTCCCAATATACCCATGTAGCAAAGCCATTCAAAATGGTTTGGGTACCATCATTGGTGAGTTGTATGGTTTTTAATGTACTGAGATCAATGCAATACAGGTTATTGTCTTTGGTAAATGCAACCTTGGATTTATCCGGACTCAGGGTTGGATTTTTTTCTTCTGCTTCATCGTTGGTCAGTCGCTTCTCCTCATTTCCCTTACGCCAGAACAAATCATTTTTCTTGGAATAGACCAACACATTCGGCTCTGGCATCACCATTGTCCTAATGAGTGGGGAAAGTTGACCGGTTTTCACATCCATTACCAGTTCTCTTGAAGAAGAATCGGGATGTGGTTTTGTGTTGAGAATCAGTCGGTCATCATTTTGCCATTCAGAAATCCGTGGCAGATTTTCGTAAAATCCCCTTGGTGTTCTGCCGCTTAATAATTCCTCGCGGGTAAAGGTTTTTTGAGCATCCGCGCTCCCGGCACCCATCAGAAAAAAAGCCATCAGACCCGTAAATAAATGCTTCATTGGAATATTTGATCGTTGAAAAAAAGATGGGTAAAGAAAACAAAAAAAACGTTACCAAAATGATGCCCTGTATAAATGGGAACCTTGATTTAGTGTTTCACCAAAAAGAAAACCCGCCTTCAAACAAAAGCGGGTTTTTTATACTATTTATTAAAAGAATCAGGCAGGAACCATCTTTTCTTTGTTTTCTATCTTCATGTGTTTTGCTGCAGGTAATTCCTCCATCAAGCGGTTTACATTCAAATCTACGAGATTGATCAGTTTTTCCTCAAGCATGTTGGCCATGGTTTCCATATAAATTACCACGTCTTCGCGAACATTTCGCTTCAGCCAACGAAATCCCCCGGGTAAACGATCGAGTACCTGCTTATCCTGCAAGTATTCAATACAATGAATATCCGAAGGAGTAAGGCCAATCTTCTGCAATTTGTAAACAAGCAGATCAACCGGGGCATCTGTAACACCGCAAAATTCAACGGCGATCTCGGTCCATTCGCCGGCTCCGGTTCTGCTGTACTGTAATATTTCCCGGCTACTTAAATCCGTTACCGTTTGCAACAGGTTGCCGCAATTGCAACTACCATGATGGCCCCATGCATAATGCGCCCCTTCTTTTAAACGCTTTGCAGTTTCTCTCAGGGCTTCTATCAGTTCTAAATTAGGTTGTGCCATAATTGATTCCTTTTTATAAAGCTTAAAATTAAAATAATCGTTGGAAACAGCCCTGACTTGTTCAAATAATGATCCCAAAAAAGGACTCGTAGAAACACAAACAGCCGTAGTTTTAAGATTATACCAACACCTTGGCAGCAAGTACCTGTTCGTACAGGGCCTCATATTTAGGGACGATTTTTGAAATATCGAACCGCAAAGCCTGCTTATAAGCATTGTCTTTAAATACCTGCAGGGTTTCATCATCCCGAAGCATGCTGATGCCATAATCAGCCATTTCGCGTACATGCCCCACCGGAGCCATATAGCCGGTCTCTCCGTGAATATTTACTTCGGGGAGACCTCCTGCATTGGTACTGATCACCGGTACATGCGCTGCCATCGCTTCAAGGGCACTCAAACCAAAACTTTCATATTCCGAAGTAAGCAAAAACAGATCGCTGATTGCCATGATCTCTTCCATTTGTTCCTGCTTGCCTACAAAGCGTACATCGTTGCCAATACCCAATTCACGACTAAGTTCTTCTACACCATGTCTTTCAGGCCCATCCCCTACCATCATCAGTTTAGAGGGTACCTCTTTATTGATGGCTTCAAAAATGCGTATCACATCTTCCACCCGCTTGATTTTGCGGAAATTAGAAGCATGCATGATGATGCGTTCTCCATCAGGAGCAACCGCCTGCCTGAATGCATCAATCGGGCGTTTGCTGAAACGCTCCACATCCACAAAGTTGTAAATCACTTCAATTTCCTTTTTGATATTGAAGGATTTATATGTTTCGTTTCGCAGGTTATCTGAAACCGCTGTAATAGCATCACTTTCGTTGATACTGAAGGTTACCACCGGCTCATAGGTGGCATCTTTTCCAACGAGGGTAATATCGGTACCATGCAAGGTCGTTATGACCGGAATGGTCACTCCATCATTTTTCTGGAGTATCTTCTTGGCCATATAGGCACTCGAGGCGTGGGGAATGGCATAGTGTACATGCAACAGATCGAGTTTCTGATTCATGACCACATCTACAATGGTACTCGCAAGAGCTGTTTCGTAGGGGGGATAATCAAATAGAGGATAGGTAGGAACCCTCACCTCATGGTAGAAGATATTGGCATTAAAAACACTGAGTCTTACTGGCTGACGGTAGGTAATAAAGTGTACCTTATGCCCCATATTTGCGAGGGCGATCCCCAATTCCGTTGCTAAAACACCACTTCCTCCAAACGTAGGATACAGTACAATTCCAATTCGCATGCTTATTGAATATATTGGTAAAAATAGCTTTTATGTTCAACATTTGTCTAACGAACGAATAGGATGTTGGTTCAGTTAAGGCACTTTAGCCAAATATTAGGAGTTTGACGATAAAACCATTCGAAGCATCCGATAATATTTTTCAATCAATCCTCGGGCTCTTTCTTACATTCGCTTATCAATCAATAATGAGGTTATGCGAAAGTTTATCACCATCACCACGGTACTTATTCTATTAATAGGGACGGGTATCTTTTTGTGGCGTTACTACTATGTATTTGGGGAAGGGGTGAAGGCTGGCGAACTCAATTATATGGTGCGCAAAGGGGTTGCTTTTAAAACCTGGGAGGGGAAGCTTATACAAACCGGCTATCGCTCGCTGGTTCCCGGTTCTGTTCAAAGCAACGAATTTGAATTTAGTGTAGAAGATGAAAATATTGCCCAAACGCTCAAGCTGAGCGGTGGTAAAATCGTAGAACTCGGCTATAAGGAATACTTTGCTTCGATACCCTGGCGTGGTCAAAGCCGGTATATAGTTGATACCATTTATTCTGTTCGCGATAATGCAAAAGGCGGCAACTCGTATCTGCAATAATTTTATTGGGGTATACCCAATAAAAAGATAGCCGGTTTTTTATGAAAATCCGGTTCCTTTTCCTTCCATTCGCCTACAGTCATGGTGCGCACCCATTCAGCAGATGCTGTTAAATCGCAGGCGATACAAAGCAATGTTTCCGGTCGGCATACCTCAGCAAGGTCTTTTAAAACCGGTCGGTTTCGATAGGGTGTTTCAATAAAAATCTGCGTGGTCCCCGTTTCGTACACTTCATTTTCCATGGTACGGATTGCATTTTTGCGGGCTATCGATTCTATGGGAAGGTAGCCACTGAAACGAAAAGATTGGCCATTTAAACCACTTGCCATCAAAGACAGCAGGATAGAGTTGGGTCCGGTAAGGGGCTTAACAGGAATCTTCAACTGCTGTGCACGGGCTACAAGTATTTGCCCGGGATCAGCTACTCCGGGACAACCCGCTTCGCTCATGATCCCTATAGTTTTGCCTTCTTTCAGGTATTTTGAAAACTGATTGAGGACTTCTGTCTCTGCCTTATGAATAGGAACCCATTGGTAATCATCAATGACCATTTCACGCCACAAGCGTTTCAGGCAACGGCGGGCTGTACGCTCATTTTCAACGAAAAAAACCGAACATTTTTTTACTGCTTCCAATACATATGGGGGTATTGTTTCAGACACCCCCTCGGACAATTCAACAGGGATAAGGTAAACACCCGCTTTTTGATGACTCATAATTATTCATTTAATTACAGGGATCAGCGTTATGGCTTACCCGTTGTTTGGTGATAAAAGCACCTCCTCACAATTGAAAGCAGCTGCCACCTGAGCATAAAAAGGGGCCACTATCCAGCCAGCAATCGGTATCAGGTGAAGCCCGTAATAAACAAGACCATTACCAAGTGCATATCCTTTATGTCTGCCCGAAAAAGAAATAACCTCATTGTAGTCCATATTTCGGTTCCGAAAAGCATAATCCAGCATACTGAATCCCCAGAAATAACATTCAATGAGCAGTGCAAAAAAAGGAATGACCCACCCTGCAACGGGAATCAGTGCCAAAAGAAACAATGCAAGCAAATAAACAGATTGCCATAACAGATTGCGAAGTCCCATAAGGAGAGCGCGTGCCCAGGATTTAGAAAAAGTACCCGGATCGGGTAAATCAATATTACCCAGATGCATGGCAATGATCCTGTTGAGGTGAACCAATAAAGGCGCCGCCAAAAACAACCATAAATATTTGGCCAGAGAAAGATAACAGAGGGCAAAAATCAACCAGATTACCAAAAGGGTAAAGGAAAGCATGAAACTCAAAACCCCGGAATTTATCCGGCTGATCCATGCACGAAGACCGGATTGTTCCAGCAATTGTTCGTCCAAAAGATAACTTGCCGACATCCCGAAAAAATAAAAACAACCCAGTAAAAACAACGAGTACAAAATACCGGTTAACAAAACCCATTTCCAAAGCCGGTGCTTTGAAATAAAAGCATGAGCGCTGCCGAAAGAAGTAATGGCCAATACGATTTCTTTGAGCACTTTGTTCGTTCCTGTTTTAATTTGTAAATATGCTCAAAGTAAAGGCTACCAAAAGATATAACCAATTATGAATATTTTACCTGCATCTTTCTATCGGGATCAGCCTACACTGCTAATTGCAGAAATGCTGCTTGGCAAGCTTTTAATGACGCAAATTGACGGGGTAGTTACAAGTGGGCGAATCGTTGAAACCGAGGCCTATCTTGGGATAGAAGACAAAGCCAGCCATGCTTATGCCAACCGGCGAACACCCCGTACCGAAGTGATGTTTGGGGAGGCCGGGCAGGCTTATGTTTATCTTTGCTACGGTTTACATTATTTGTTAAATATTGTGACCCAAACTGCCGAAATCCCCCATGCTGTTTTATTACGGGGTATTGAACCGGTTGAAGGCATTCAGGAAATGCAATGGAGACGTGCAAAAACAAAAATTGATTTCACTTTGACCCGGGGACCGGGAAGCCTTGCCAAAGCACTTGGTGTAAACACTTCGCACAACAGGCAATCCTTTTCAGGTCCTGTTCTTTTTATTTTCGATGATGGATTTGAATACAATAAAGCTTCTATTGGAATCAGCAAACGCATTGGGGTAGACTATGCTGCCGAAGATGCAGAACTACCCTATCGTTTCTACATAAAAGGTAACTCATGCGTTAGTTCAAAACTCAATCAATGATTTTGAAAGCCCTTGCTAATTCAATAAATCGAACAAACCACTTCAGATTTTCAAATCTTAATAACAAGGGTAAGTAGAACCTGCTCCCTTCATACCTTCCTGTGGATTGCTGTACCTGCTGAAAATGGCCCATTCCTGTTCAAAATCAATTCCTGATTCTATTTCCCAATCCTGACTTAGCCTTGGCAGATGCAAGCGGGTAACCGGCGCAGAAAAGTGATGGTTTACAGGATCAAAAGACAGCATACCCCTTGGCGAAGGAATGGCCACACCAAACAGTTTAGTGGCATCCCAGGCAGCAGGCTTTCGGCCCGCCACTGCAAACCACTCATGAAGAAGCATGCCTGTCTCCCACCCCAATAAACCAAAAATATCCTGCCTTTCGCTTTCTGTATCAATCAAAGAGGTACCAAAAATCTGATATCTCGATTTATCCTCGCCGGTGTCCCATGGTATGAATCCGGATATAGAAAAAGGCCAGCCATCTTTAGGAATAGGCAAATTTCCCCCGTTCAGAAGCGATGAAGAAGCAAAAATGGATAAATGCTCAGCGGTGGGTAATTGAGCCATAGCCTTTAATAAAGCCACCCCCGGTTCATAATCACTAACCAATAAAACCGCTGTGGGTTTTGTAATGATGGAAAAAACGGCCTCTACTTCATCCTGATCAGGCAATGTATTCATACCCGTTTTTGATATAAAACGTTGTACCAGTCTGCCATCCTGTCTTTCAAAGGCGCTACACATCACCTCCGTTTGCAGGTATTGTGCATCATATATGGTTGAAACCAATAGCGCCTCTCTGAACTGAGCCCCTGCAATATTTCCGGTAAGCCGGCTACAAAATGCCTGATTCAGATGCAAAAAGACAATATTATCAACAGGTGTCCAATCAGAAGGATAATTAGCTCCGGTATTGACAACAATAAACAATTTGGAGTGATCGGTCAATAAAGGTTTTACTTGTTCTATAACTTTAAACTCAAGAAAAAGAATCAGTATATCCACATGCTCTACCCCAATCAGATTTTCAATGGCATCCTCTACCTTTTTTAAATCGCTCCCATTTCCAATAGATTCTGTAAACCAGGTAACTCCGGATCCCGGACCACTCTTCACCAGGGCATTTGTAAATTGATGCCCGAGATTTGGAAACAAATCTGAATCAGGAGATAAAATACCCATTTTCATGCTACAATATTAAGCACTTATGGATTAGTTTAATAGCTCTTTCTAAATTTCGTAATTCTATCCGATAAAATTATATGATACTATGAGCAACAGTCACAAATTGTTTAGGATTTCGACCTCTATTCAAAGAAAAATCAAATCAAATTTTTCAAATATTTGAATAAAACATAAATTAATATATGTTTTGATATAAAAATATCTCACGCATAAGAAGCCCCGCCTTTCAATGATTAAAAAAAAGGAAGAACCTGCTGACCGGAAAGCATGGAAGATGTAAACAGGAGTTTGGCTTAAATACTACTAAAACTTAGGACACTTGATTCCCCTTTCTCCGCTTGGGTTGTTGATGTATATCAGAGAAATCTCAAAACCACCCCGGCTATTGCTGACAGAACGGAGGGTACTTGTATTTACGTCATAGGTTGCACCAAAACGGAGTTTGTCAAATTCAAGTCCGATATAGGGAATAAAGGCATCCCCGAAACGATACCAGGAACCTGCATAAAAAGTGACCGGACTATATTCCATATCGTTGCTCAGATTAAAACCAAGTGCCCCCCCTATAGAAGCTTCCTGTGCTCCGGCCTGCGATTGAAATTGTCCGCTTGTATGCAAAATACCAATATCACCTACCGGGAAATAAGCCCCGCCATGAATGGCAATCCTGTTTTGCAGCGAAAAATCAGCACCGGTAAAGCTTTCCTTAGGTCTGTTGATATGGTAAATGCTTGAACCGATATAATAATTGATATTACCGGCAGTGACCCCGCTAAATAATACACCGGCATTTAAACCAAAATAATTGATGTTCAGATTTTGTGGATTGAAGATTTCATTGGTAATCCCTGTGAAACCATTGCTTCGCAACTGATCTTCGAACTTAAGATTAGCAGTATTCAATCTCTTTTGTGCAAATGTGCCCTGAAAACCAATGGAAATTTGATGATAACCATCCTGATCAAGCCCCTTATGGTAAGCTGTAGAAACAGAGTAGTACGTATTTTTCAAAACGCCATCTGCCTGCTCATCTGCAAATGCCATTATCCCTACCCCAAAGCGGTCGTTTTCCGGTACAATCCGGTTTAATGCAGCAAAATCAGCGCTGATTGTATAGGTACGAAAAGCACTGTTGATGGTTGGCCACTGATTCCGATAATTGCCTGCAACCCTTGCCACGCCTTCAAAGCGACCGGTCAATGCAGGATTTAAGGTAAGGGGAGAAGCAAAAAACTGCGAGAAATTAGGATCCTGAGCCTTCAATGTGTTTTGAAGGATCAGCATGCCAATCAGCGAAATAATAAGTTTTTTCATACTCATTCGGGAATGAAAATAAGAAGCTCTTTGGAGAACATCTTGTTATGTTTAAGATTTTCAGAGGCAAATTAATACAATCCCTCCAAATTCTGTAAAACGAAAATATTTTATTGTTGTTGCTTTTCCCCGAAGGCAAGATCTCCGGCATCGCCAAGACCCGGAACAATATACCCCTTTGCGGTAATTTCTGTATCAATATCTCCACACCATATTTTAGCCTTAGGCACTTCTCTTCTTACATATTCTATCCCCACATCGCAGGCAATGGCACAAACGATATGCACTTGTGAGGGCGCCCCTTCTGCCAGCAATTCCTGAAGCGTTTTTACAAGTGAGGCACCGGTAGCCAACATCGGATCGCAGATAATAAGGATCCTCCCCTCTATAGGCGGACAGCTTACATACTCCAGATTGATCTCAAAACTGCCATCCCGGTGATGCATACGGTAGGCACTGATAAATGCATTATCGGCACGATCGAAATAGCTAAGCAATCCCTGATGCATGGGCATACCCGCCCGCAAAATAGTCGCTAAAACAGGCTGTTCCTTTAGCACAAGCGAAGAATGTGTTCCAAGGGGCGTTTCAATTTCCTTTGTCACGTATGGCAGGCCTTTGCTGATTTCGTAAGCAGCCACCTCAGCTATTCTTTCCAGGTTGCGGCGAAACCGCATACGGTCCTGTTGAATTGTTGTGTCCCGAAGTTCACTTACCCAATTGCTGATAAGACTGTGTTCTTCACTAAGATTGATCACCATTTTTACTAGGATTGTCTATTTTTTCAAAGCTTTTGTCTGAATCCGCCATCTTTGCAGGATAGCGGCGGTAAAGGTCATATTTTATCGTTGAAATAAAGCATATTTATTGTTTATGGAATACAGAGCGATTGGATTAATGAGTGGAAGCAGCCTCGACGGGTTGGATCTTGCGTTTATAATTTTTACTGAAATAGGGGGGAAATGGGAATACGAGATAGAAAGTACTGCTTGTTTTCCCTATTCAGCAGCATGGAAACAAAGACTTTCTGAAGCTACAGAACTCCACGCAAAACCCTATTTGCAGTTACATGCTGATTACGGGCATTATTTGGGCACAAGTGTTTTGGAATTTATTGAACAAAACGGACTGGAACATCGGGTACAATTGGTGGTAAGCCATGGACACACCGTGTTTCATGAACCCGCTTCCGGCTTTACAGCACAGTTGGGCGATGGCGCTGCCATTGCTGCCAAAACGGGTATCAATGTGGTGAGCGATCTGCGGGCGATGGATATTGCGCTTGGCGGACAAGGCGCTCCGATCGTTCCCCTAGGCGAAAAACTGCTTTTTGCAGATTATCCACTGTTGCTGAACCTTGGCGGCATTGCCAATATCAGCGCTGCATTGCCCGATGGCTATATTGGTTACGATATCTGTCCTGCGAACCGGGTCTTGAATCTGCTGGCACAGGAAAAGGGATTGGCCTACGATGAGGGCGGACAATTGGCTTCCAAAGGTTTTGTAAGGGACGAGGTACTTGCCCAACTCAATCAGCAAAGCTATTATGCGAAGCCCTATCCCAAGTCGCTCGATAATGGATTTGGTACCGAAACGATATATCCCATCCTGAAAAAAGCCAACCTGAGCACGCAGGATGCTTTGCGTACCATGGTGGAACATATTGCCATACAGATCACCCGGAATACCGGCAGGTTGGCTCAGAAATTACCGGCCGACAATCACAAACAGATGTTGATTACCGGTGGTGGCGCCTTGAATACCTTTTTGATGGAAAGATTACAAAATAGCCTGAGCCCACTTGGCATAGCATGCGTGGTACCCGATGAAAAAACGGTTCAATACAAGGAAGCATTGATTATGGCGTTGCTTGGATTGTTGCGGTGGCGCGAATCAGACACGGTTTTGAAATCTGTAACCGGTGCAGAAAGAGCAAGCATAGGCGGAGCCGTATGGATGGGACAGGAATCGTAAAGCAAATAGAAAAGGAAACCGTTTTTTTATAACCCCTTTTTGATTAGGAGCAATTATTTGCTAAAAATCCCGCTCCCGACCGGGATTTAACCAAGTTTTCTATGAGGATAAACCCAAACTTACCCATCTTTGCTGCCTTTATCCTGATGGGGTATAAAATTCACTAAATAAATACAATGAAAAACAATTGGTTATTGGCGGGAGCACTCGCTATGTTGTCAGTAGGTTGCAACAGTGCAACTCAGGGCGATGATGAGAATCTAGCAAAAGGGCCCTTTACCCTTTCGGGAGAAATTACAGGAATGGATACCGGTACTCTGGAAATCCTCTACCCGGTTGCCGACAGCAGCCATACCGATGAGGTAGCGGTGAAAGATTCGAAATTTACTTATAAGACCACCTTATCTGAACCGGTAAATATGATTCTCCGGGTGAAAGGTACGCGGGGTGAAGAGCTTGCTTTTTTTGCTGATCCGGGTAAAATGACCCTGAAAGGAACCCGCGATTCGGTGTATGCAAGTACCATCGAAGGCGGACCCAACCAAAAAATATATAAGGCTGGTGAAGAAAAGATCAAGAACATTATGAGCGCTGGTGAGCAGCTTTACATGCAATACATGCAGGCACAGCAAACCCAGAACGCAGCCGAAATGCAGCGGATTCAGGATGAATTTACCAAAATGCAGGGCGAAGCGGTAAAGTTTGCTAAAGAGTATGCCGTATCTAACCGCGGAAGTGTGGTAGCTGCTTATTATGGATTGCTTTATCTGAACGAACCGGGTAATTCTGAAAATGTTCAGATGCTATATGATACCCTGACCCCTGCGGTGAGGAAAAGTTATTTTGGCACCAAGCTTGAAAGCATTGTAAGTGCAGCAGGTAAAACTGCTGTTGGTCAAATGGCTCCTGAATTCAGTCAGGCTGATACCGCAGGCAACTCGCTCAGTCTTTCTTCGCTTCGCGGAAAATATATACTGGTTGATTTCTGGGCAAGCTGGTGCGGACCCTGCCGTCAGGAGAACCCGAATATTGTAAAAGCCTATGCTGCTTACAAAGACAAAGGGTTTGATATTCTCGGGGTATCTCTCGATCAGCAAAAATCAGACTGGCTAAAAGCAATTGAAGATGACAAACTTTACTGGAATCAGGTGAGCGATCTGAAATACTGGGAAAATGATGTTGCCAAATTGTATGGTATTCAGTCTATCCCTGCGAGCTTTTTATTGGATAAAGAAGGCCGGATCATCGCTAAAAACTTACGGGGCGAAGAACTCGAAGCCAAGTTAAAGGAACTGATGCCTGAATAAGGATTCATATTATATGAGTGCTTCCAAAGGACACTTCAGAAAACGCCGGCACAAAATGCCGGCGTTTTTATTTCCCATCATACCGCCCATATTCCATTGAGGAATCTTTTTTCCCATCCATCCATAATTTAACCGAAGCATTTAAAACTCCCCTACATTTACCCCATGCAAAATGTACTTGAATTAAACCATTTAAGTAAAAACTATGGCTCGGTAAAAGCCCTTCAGGATGTAAGTTTCAAGGTACCTCAGGGAACTGTTTTTGGAATCCTAGGGCCCAACGGCAGTGGAAAGACCACCATGCTGGGCATATTGATGAATACCCTGCGGGCTACTTCGGGAGGCATGTTGCTTTTTGGGGAAGCTCCAAACGAGCATCACCGCAAACGCATCG
>JBGSNV010000252.1:0-25860 GCA_041739485.1 Chitinophagaceae bacterium | reverse complement strand
ATTCATGCGTGCTTGGGTGTCCGCCCGGTCGTGGAAATTTCATATGTGTATTTTTAGTGTTAACCACCTGCGGTGGTATATTAAATTTGTGACATGTTTCCGATAGCTATGGATCCGAACATTCGGATCCTAATGATCATTTTGCTGGGTGTGATCCGAGTCCGAACCATCGGACGTGGGGATTTCATAGTATTTGTTCAATATGCTAACCATAACAGTAAAGGCACTGCAAAGTTAACGGGTAGACACCTATTCTTTGGGAGGCATATTTTTTATTTTCGATAAATTATTCCCTGCAAGTCAATTGTTGCAAAAGGAGTATGGAAAGGCTCCGTAATAACCCTGAAAAATAAAAAGACATCCTAAAGGATGCCTTTTTATAAAAAATATCAAAAAAATGAAAATGTATAAATTCGTAAAACCAGCAGAGCCTTTCCCCGAACCTGTTTTTTATTTATTATTATTATCGAGTTTAACTTTAATGGCATTCAGACCTTTCTGTCCCATTTCTGTTTCAAAAATTACCCGGCTATTTTCCCTTACAGGATCCTGCAGACCATTAACGTGAACAAAAATACTTTCCTGAGTTTTCAGATCACGGATAAAACCGTATCCCTTGGTTTCATTAAAAAAGGTAACAACACCAGTACGGATAAGATCCGCAGGGTCGATAGCTTCTTGCTTTGGTACGCCTATAATTACGTCCTCGAGTTTAAATTCCTTTTTACGGGTTGGGTCAGGTGGGGCATCTACAATGTTTCCATTTTCATCCACATACGCCATCATATCTTCCAGTTTTCCGGAACCGGTATTCGATTTACGCTCCTGCATCTTTTCCAGTTTATCCTGTCTGTCTTTCTGTTTTTTCTTCTCACGTTCTTTTTTGTTCCATGTCTGCTGAGATTTTGCCATAGGTACTATTTACTTTTTTGTTTTACTTGTTACTTAAAATTTCAATAGGTAAAACTCAGAAATTTAACATTCTAAAGTAAATTTTACCCATATCAAATAAAGGTAAGCAAATAACCGCAGATCACATAATTGCGAGCTTCAATTGTGGTTAATTTGAATAACTTGTTGAAACTTTTTTGATTTTTTGCTTATTGGCTGAAACCAATCCCCCATTTTTGGCTAAGTGCTAACAAATCCTGTATTACAGGTTCCAAGAGGGGGATTCCCTGCATTCTTCGTTCTTTTTCAATGACCCGCTCCGGATCACCGGGTACCAAGACCGGTTGTTTTTCATCAATTCGTTCCGCATTTCTGAAGCGGTCTATCCACCGGTCCATATGCTGAAGAAATTCATCAGCCGGACGAAATGCATCTACGCGCATAGCCCCAAAAAAATGTCCGAGTCCTTCTCCCGGCATGTTTTCGGGCATAGGTACGTAGGCAGGAAAAGGAGGTGCCCAAGGACCGTAACTCGCACCACTTAAAACAGCACTAAAAATATCCACAATGCTTCCCAGTGCATAGCCTTTGTGGCTGCTGTGTACCCGATCGCTTCCCAAAGGCAGGAGCGCCCCACCCTCTTTCAGAATATTGGCATTGCGGGTATTGTCTCCCTCTGCAGTTTGTCCCCAGCCCTCGGGCATAGGCTCCGATTTTCTTTGTAAGATTTCCAATTTTCCATTAGCGGCAGTGGTAGTAGCAAAATCAGCCACAAACGGGGGTTGTTCCCCTGCAGGGATCGCAACGCAGATAGGATTGGTCCCAAGCATCCGTTCTTTTGAAAAAGTTGGTGCCACCAAAGCAGACGCGTTGGTCATAGAAATGCCGATCATATTTTCCTGCAAAGCCATCATAGCATGGTAGCCTGCAATGCCATAATGATTGCTGTTACGCACACTCACCCACCCCGTTCCGCATTGCTTTGCTTTTTCGATAGCCACTTTCATGGCAAAGGGAGCCACTACCAATCCAAGCCCTTTATCGCCATCCACAACAGCAGTGGATGGGGTTTCATGTACCACCCGAATATAAGGTGTGGCATTCACCCTTTGGGCTTCCCAAAGCCTGACATATCCACTCAGGCGTGCAATGCCATGACTGTCAATACCCCGGAGATCAGCACTGAGCAAAACGGTGGTTGCAAGCTGAGCATCTGATGCCGGGCAACCCATTTTCAGAAACACTCCTTCTGCAAAAGCAAAAAGATTTTCGTAGGTGTATAACATAAACAGATTCTAATTGATACAAAAAAGCCTGAGATAAGGACCTTCTACAAACAAAAGAATACATTTCAAGAAAAAACAACTTTTGCTTCTAAAATTTCCGATCCCAGGCTCTGCGGTTTTATAAAACCAATTTGATTTAATCGAGCAATATGATATTCGACTTATTCCCATTTATGCTCACCATTTCCAGATCGAAAACCAGGTCTTTCCCTGCCAGCATATGATTAGCATCCAATATCAGATTATCGTCATTAATAGCATGTATAGTTACCGGGAAGGGTTGACCTTCCTGTGTACGCATGGTTAATTGCATTCCTACCTCAATTTCCATATCTTTTGGCAGATTCTCTTTGTCGAAAGGGAGGGTGTTTTCTTCCAGCCACTCACCATAAGCTTCCGTAGGGGCAATATTGATGGTTTTTTTATCACCGATACCCATTCCAATTACGGCAGCATCAAATCCGGCGATCATTTGACCGGCACCAACCGTAAATTCCAGTGGCTCACGGCCTTCTGAACTATCAAATTGTTCGCCGGTAGTGAGGCGACCGGTGTAGTGAACGGCAACAACATCACCACTTTTTACAACAGACATATTATGTTTTTTTAAAAATGAACGGGCAAGGTAACCTGAATCTTGGAGAATGGTGGCTTTTTGTGCGGATTTTAGCGGAGCTTTATGGCTTTCTTTCTACATATTTGCGGTACATGAAGTTGATAATCCCCTGTTTGCTGTTTTGTTTTTGCGGATTCCTGCAAAATGCTCCTGCTCAGTCAGAAACCCCTGTGCCGGCTGCACATCGTATTTCGGTTTATCTGCCGCTTTTAAAAGATAAAAAGGTAGGCATTTTTGCCAACCATACTTCGCTTGTAGGCCAAACCCATCTTGTGGACACCTTACTAACCTTAGGTGTTTCAGTGAAAAAAATATTTGCTCCGGAACATGGGTTTCGGGGAGAAGCCGATGCCGGAGAAAAAGTTAGCAATACCCGGGATGCCAAAACCGGTATTGATATTATTTCGTTGTATGGTGCCAAACGCAGACCCTCAGCAGAAGACCTTGCAGACATCGATGTATTGATTTTTGATATTCAGGATGTGGGTCTCCGGTATTACACTTATATATCTTCTCTTGAAGAGTTTATGAACGCAGCCCTCGAAAATGCAAAGCCTTTATTAGTCTTCGACCGACCGAACCCCAACGGATTTTATATAGATGGTCCTATTCTCGAAAAACCATTTAAGAGTTTTGTGGGGATGCAACCTGTTCCTATTGTATATGGTATGACAATTGGAGAATATGCCATGATGCTTATTGGAGAAGGCTGGCTAAGTGAAAAAGCGAATCAAAAAATGGCCTATTACAAAACCACCAACCCAACGGTGGATACTCCTTTCCACTTTATGGTGATTAAGTGCAATCAGTATACCCACAGTAGTTCCTACGAATTACCGGTTGCTCCCTCTCCCAACCTGCCCGACCAACAAAGTATTCTTTTATATGCCTCCACCTGCTTTTTTGAAGGTACAGACCTGAGTCTCGGTCGGGGTACCGACAAGCCCTTTCAGGTATTTGGACACCCCACTATGGATAAAAACCTGTTTAGTTTTACCCCTCAAAGTGTACCGGGTGCAAAAAATCCGCCACAATTGGGTAAAACCTGCTATGGCTTCGATTTGAGTGGAGAGCAAATAGAGATCTCCGATCCAAAATGGCAGCAGATACAATTAATTTATGTATTGAAAGCATACCGGCTTTTTCCGGATAAATCGCGTTTTTTTCTAAAACCTTCCAAAGCCAATCCCCAACCTTCGGACTATTTTTTTAATAAACTCGCCGGTAATGGCAGCCTGAAGCAACAAATTGAAGCCGGAAAATCGGAGGAGGAAATCCGTGCTTCCTGGAAACCCGGACTGGAGGCTTT
The DNA here is from genome assembly GCA_041739485.1 of Chitinophagaceae bacterium. Lineage (GTDB taxonomy): Bacteria > Bacteroidota > Bacteroidia > Chitinophagales > Chitinophagaceae > Phnomibacter. The sequence goes on along the minus strand of JBGSNV010000252.1, from coordinate 21,758 downwards.
TCAGGTAATTCGTAAAAAATACCTGCTTTATTCTGATTTCTGAGGGTGCTAAACTTCCGGTTTTTTTACCAGGATCATTCTGCCTAGCTTAAAGGATAAAGTTGCTTTTTTCTTATTATTGATCAACACTTCAAGGGACTGATCGAAATCAAACCGCTCTGCAACTTTGAGTTTATCACCAAGTTTGAGCCCTTTATGCTGCAGCATATTCATCAGGTCGGCCGTTTGTAAACCCACCGCTGCAAAAACAACCTGCTTTCCTGGTTCTACTTCGGTCAATGATACGTAGTGCACATTGGCCATTTTACCGTCAATGTCAGGAATTGGATCTCCATGCGGGTCAAAAGCCGGTCTGCCGAGAAATATATCAAGCTTTTCTATAAGTGCCGGGTGTTGTACATGCTCAAGTTGCTCCGCAATTTCATGAACCTCTTCCCAGCCAAACCCAATGGAATTGACCAGAAAATATTCCCAAAGCCGATGCCGGCGAACAATGGAAAGCGCAAGCTTTATCCCCGAGGAAGAGAGTCTTACTCCATAATAAGGCTCATAATCAAGCAGTTTCTTGGTTTGCAGCTTCTTTAGCATATCGGTAACCGAAGCGGCTTTGGTATTCATATGTTTGGCAAGCGCATTGGTAGAAACGGACCTGGCTTTTTGCTGTAAATGATAAATCCCTTTGATGTAATTTTCTTCGGCAACAGAATACACGGGGTGAATTTTTAGACAAATCTAAAATTTATCTTTCATTTAAGCTGTATATATACAAAGAACTTCGACGGAAAATCGGTCTGAAAAGGTTAAATACAATATGTGTAAAATTTACATAAATAAAATACGTTTTACCTTATCTTGCGCCCCCTCACTAATTGATAATTTATGAATTTTAAGAAATTTGAAGTTCCTTATACGATTGCCGAACGCTATAGTAAAAAAGTAGCCTATTTTAGTATGGAATTTGCCGTCCATCAACCTCTCAAAATTTATAGCGGAGGTTTAGGCTTTCTGTCAGGGTCGCACTTACGAAGTGCGTTCGAACTGAAGCAAAACCTGATAGGAATTGGAATCCTTTGGAAATACGGCTATTATGATCAGGCCCGTAATCAGGATCAAACGCTGCAGGTGCAATGGAATGAGAAGATTTACAATTTTCTGGAAGATACCGGAATTCGTTTTCAGATTCCTATTCACGATCATCCGGTTTGGGTGAAAGCTTATTATCTGAAACCCACTGTATTTAATTCTGCCCCTTTATTCTTATTGAGTACCGACTTGCCTGAGAACGATTATGTTTCTCAGACCATCTCCCACAGGCTTTACGATGCCAATGTGGCTACCAAAGTGGCTCAATTCATTTTATTAGGAATTGGCGGTGCTAAACTTATTGATGAACTTGGTTTTAATCCGGATGTATACCATTTAAATGAAGCTCACGGCTTAAGCAGTATTTTCTATCTGTATCGTAAATTTGGAAATAACCTGACCGAGGTTACTAAAAGACTTGTTTTTACAACGCATACCCCCGAAGAAGCCGGCAATGAGAAGCACGACATCTTCCTCTGCGAAAAAATGAGTTATTTCTACGGACTGCCTTTATCTAAGGTTCGCGAAATTACCGGCATCCAGGATGATCAGTTCAATCACTCGCTTGCTGCCCTGCGTGTAGCAAGGCTTGCCAATGGTGTGTCACAGTTGCATGGCGAAGTGAGCCGTAAAATGTGGAGTCATTATGAGAATGTAGCTCCTATTAAAGCGATTACCAATGCACAGAACTGGCAGTACTGGGCCGATAAGCAGATGTATCGGTTTATGGAAGAAAGCAATGATGAAGGATTTGACGATCGGAAAAAGTTCCTGAAAAAGCGTGCTTTTGACATTGTAGCCGATCAAACCGGCAAACTGCTTGATCCGAATGTACTAACGGTGGTATGGGCCCGTCGCTTTGCAGGGTATAAAAGAGCAGAACTAATTACCCGGGACCGTCAGCGGTTCGAAGCCTTGCTGAATAGTAAAAAATATCCCATTCAGTTTATCTGGGCCGGCAAGCCTTATCCGGTTGATTATCCTGCTATCAGCGATTTCAATCATTTGGTGCATATGAGCAAGCAGTATGACAATGTTGCCGTTTGCACAGGCTATGAACTGTCCTTAAGCAAGCGACTTAAGCAGGCTTCTGATATTTGGTTGAATAATCCCCGTGTTCCCCGCGAAGCAAGCGGTACAAGTGGTATGACTGCAGCGATGAATGGTGCCGTTAATTTCAGTACCAACGACGGATGGATTTGTGAATTTGTAAATCATGGCAATAATGGATTTGTCGTACCTCCTATCGATTACTCTAAAGTGAATGTACACGAACAGGATGCCTATGATCTGGAAAAATTGTACGAAATCCTCGAGAAGCAAATTCTGCCGATGTACTACGACGCTCCGGATACCTGGCGTCAGGTGGTAAAAAATGGCATGCGGGATATTCGTTATCAGTTCGACAGCAATAGGATGGCTGATGAATACTACAGTATGATTTACAACGGATAACTCCAGGAAAATGTAATGAAAAAATCCGGCTCTATACTTAAAGAGCCGGATTTTTACTTTTAGGAAATCCCGGATAAAGTTGATTCCTGATTATTCTCCGGGATGATAAATTCTTTTTGCATCTTTTAAAACCTCGTCTTTATTGAGCGTCATTGTTTTGGTTTGCTGCTTTAAATACAGCGGTACCTGATCGGCGAAATGGGGACTACCCGGTTTAGCAGAAGCACCATACATATTCATGGTTTCAATAACAGGAAGGCCGGTTTTTGGAAAGCGCACAAACATTACATAACCATCTCCGCCTGTAACTTTAATAGTTCCATCTGTTTGCTGCACGCCCCATTCACTTGAAAGCACATCCGGTACTCCATACATAGGATAAGTTTCTCCACCCCGCACTAATTTTTGTAAATCGCCAAGCGTAATATCGGTTCTTCCAAAGTACTTTTTTTGGTAATTGTATGCATAAGAGAAAGCACTGAGCGCTTCTTCGAGGGTAAGGATTCTTGGTGAATACTTTTGCAAAGCCCTGTAAATTAATAAAAAGACGGCTGCACCCTTACTATCAGCCACTGCATTCCGATCCCATTGCTGATAATTGCGGATCATGTCGGCTAGTGTATCCTGCTTTGAAGCATCAATCATCATCATGCTATCTATATTAATCGGATAAGACAATTGTGCCGGAAGCCTTTTATCAAACTTGATAGCTTTTAGCGCTTCCATACTGAGTTTTTCCTTTTCAGGTATCAGTTCGTAAACCCGGCGACTCCGGTTATTATGCCAGTTTTCCCATCCATCGGTGGAAGGAAAATCTTTTTCTTTCAGATTATCCTTTGGAGCTGCGGCCAAAAACGGGGAATGATTGACGTTGAATACAAACCCGCCTGAAGGATTGACATATTGAGGGTGCTCAGTAATATCACGAAAAGAGGTCCATAATGTTTTAGAAGTATTCCCCGGCACGGTACCCTTCCAGTTCAACTCTTTAGCAGCATCCCGGTTAGGTACAAGCCCGCTGTTCAGGTAAAATATGGTATCATTTCTATCAGCATAAATAATATTAAACATACTCAATTGCTGCTGACTTAGCACCTTATAAAATTCTGTAAAATTTTTAGTTTTGTTCATTTGATACCACTGTTCCAAAGGTCCGATTCTTTGGTTGGCACCCAACCGGATGCTGTATGTACCCTGCTTGTTTTTCATGGTTGCTCCATAATCACTCCAATATATTTTTCGCCCTACACGAATGGGAATCCCCTTGATCCTCAATTTCACTTTACTCTTTTCCAGTTTCTTCCAGGCTCCATCCATCTGGTACCAAAGCTTCTTTTTAGGATGCATGGTCAACTGATACACATCTACCCGATCAACATAATTTACGGTATGTGCCCAACCAAGATATTCATTTACTCCATGCAAAATAGCGGGTCCACCTGCCAGTAATCCTCCAAGAGCATTCCATCCTTCTTCGCTGCAAACATGCGCCTCATAAAAAGCCTGCGAACCCGTGTTTGGCTGATGTGCATTTACTACCAAATAATTATCTGCTGTAGTTGTTTTACTACTATGAATGGCAAAGGCATTGCTTCCCTTCAGATTATCCATTAATGGTGCATCAGGCACCTGATTATTAAAAACCTGCCCAAGTGCCTTGTCGGCACCATTGAAAATAACCAATGCAAAAACAGAAGCCGAAATGTATTCTTTAGGGGTGATGGGGAAGGTCCCTTTTACCACCACTTCTTCGGGATTCAATTTTGCATAGGCATTAATGCCTGCTACATAACCATCGATCAGGCGAAGGAAGGCAGGAGTCAATGTGTTCCATTGTTCTTCGGTAGTTATCCGGGTACGAAATAGTTTAAAGGCATAATCACCAGCCGCTCCGTTTTTACCTAATGCCTTTCCCATAAGTCCTTTTGCCGGCCAGATTATTTCCTGCAAACTTTTGAAATCATCTTCTGCATGTGCAAAAGCCAGGCCATAGGCTACTTCCGGATCGGTGGGAGCAAAAATGTGCGGTACACCATAATGATCTCTCGCAATTTGAATGTTTTGGGGATTGATTTGTGCGTTTATAAAAAGAACAGAAAACAGACAAAGTGTAAGCAAGCTGAAACCTAAGCGCATATCGATAAATGATTTTTTAATTGAAATAAGTGAAGCAAATGTTCAATTTATTACAGAAAGTGTAGGATTTTGTTTTGAACAAAGTTGTTTCATGATTGGTGAGATACGAACCATGGTGCCCGCCCTGCCTTTCTCCGGAGGAAAGGCCCGCCTGTTGGCATGTCCTCCCCTATTTGTGAAGCCTATCCCTTTTAATCAGTGAAATTTGCGGGAAATGCGAAACTGCTACCAAACTTAAACCGCTTACCTTCGCCACCCAGCACATTTTACGATCCATGCATTATTTATCAGCAGAGAACTTAACAAAAGCCTACGGGATTACACCCTTATTCGATAATATTTCATTTCACCTGAATGAAGGCGATAAAATGGCCCTTGTAGCCCGCAATGGGGTGGGTAAAAGTACCTTGTTGCGCATTATTGCAGGACAGGAACAGCCCGACAGCGGCAAACTATGGATTCATAAGGATGTAAAAGTGGTACTGTTTGAACAGGAACCCCAATTCGACGAAAACAAAACGATTGCCGATAATATATTTCAGCATGACCACCCTGTTTTGAATGCAATCCGGAAGTATGAAATGGTTAGTGAGTCGGAGGATCCGGAGGAAATCATGGATGCCATATCCCTGATGGATGAACTTAGCGCCTGGGATTTCGATGCCAAAGTCAAACAAATTCTTACCAAGCTCAATATTCACCACCTTGATCAAAGGGTTCTTTCGCTATCCGGCGGACAGCGCAAACGGGTTGCACTTGCAAGAACCCTGATCGATATCGGTTTTGAAGCCCAACATGCTCTGTTGTTGATGGATGAACCGACCAACCACCTCGATGTGGAAATGATTGAATGGCTAGAGCATTATCTGGGGCAGGAAAAAGTGACTCTCCTGATGGTGACCCACGACCGGTATTTTTTAGATGCTGTTTGTGAAGAAATCTGGGAAATGGAGCGCAGCAATATTTATACCTACCGAGGTAACTACGATAACTATCTGGAAAAGAAGGCAGCCCGTATTGATAGCGAACTGGCCACAATTGACAAAGCCAAAAACCAATACCGGAAGGAACTCGACTGGATGCGACGGCAACCCAAGGCACGTTCTACCAAAGCCAAAAGCAGGATCGATGCTTTTTATACCGTTGAGACTGCTGCCAAACGCAAAGTGGTGGATGAGCAACTGCAACTGAATGTGAAAATGACCCGGATGGGCGGTAAGGTTGCCGAAATGAAGAAGGTGAATAAAGCCTATGGAGAACAGCCCATTCTCAAGGGATTTGATTATACATTTTCAAAAGGGGAACGTATTGGAGTGGTTGGTAAAAACGGTGTAGGTAAGTCCACCTTTCTGAACATGCTGCTTGGTTTGGAAGAGCCTGATAGCGGTAAAATCAATATCGGGGATACGGTCGTATTTGGCAACTACAGTCAGCAAGGACTTGAATGGAAGGAAGACATGCGGGTGATTGAATATGTAAAAACCTTTGCTGAAACCTTTCCACTTGAGGGTGGTGGCGCATTAACTGCTAGTAAATTTCTGGAATTATTTTTATTCCCCCCCGAAAAACAATACACGTATCTCAGCAGTTTGAGTGGAGGCGAAAAAAGAAGGCTTCAATTGTTGACCATTCTGTTTGGCAACCCCAACTTCCTGATTCTTGACGAACCTACCAATGACCTCGACCTTCCTACCCTTGCGGTGCTTGAAAATTTCTTAAGCGATTTTCAGGGATGTGTCATGATTGTGAGCCACGACCGTTACTTCATGGACCGGTTGGTAGATCATCTGTTTATATTTGAAGGTGAAGGCAAGGTTAGGGATTTCCCAGGTAACTATAGCCAATTTCGGATCGACCAATTGAACCGGGAAAAGCAACCCGCACAAGAACCTGAAAAACCAGGTACCACAGAAAACATAGCGGAGGCAACGATTGTCAAAAGGAAATTAAGCTATAAGGAACAGCGCGAAATGGAAACCCTCGAGAAAGAATTACCGGCCCTTGAAAAAGAACGGGAAACGCTGACCACCTCCCTGAACAGCGGCAATGCTGAATATACTGAACTCGAAAAAATTGCTGCACGCATTCAAAAAATCACTGTTCAGCTCGGGGAGAAGGAAATGCGTTGGTTGGAACTGAGTGAGGGTTAGGAAAATAGTTTTCCAAAGAAAGTATTGCGGGTAAGCAACTTTGATAATTTAATGAAGTGGGATTGCTAACAGCCCATTGGTTTTATTCATTTTTGTTGGAATTTTTTGAAATTCAGATTTCAAGCACTTTGACCAAATCCAACATCAGTTATTCGATACTTCTGTTCAAAATAAATACCCTAAAGGTTATAAATATCCTTGTATTTAGTATCAGACCTTCGGGGTTTGTAAATTGAAAAAAAATTCAACATCAATTGCCTTTATTGGGTAAATATAATGCAAAAAGGCCGACTCATATTTGAGTCAGCCTTTTTAACGAAATAATAGTTTGTTATTTGTAATTATAAGCAATTGCCTTCTTAATACTTTGAGCAGTAAACTGATTGTCTTTATCGGCAGTGAGATAAACAAAAGGGCAACCAATTTCCGCAGCAGCTTCTTTTAACTTCCGCATGGATTTTTTATCTGCAGATCCTGCTGTATTAAAAGACATCAACCCGCTTGTTTTACCGCGTACTTCTTCTTTCTTTACAAGGCCTACAACAGCGCCCTTGTCTTCAAGAACAATCACTTTTTCCCAATCCTCTTTTCCAGAGACAACAATTTTCTCAGTAATCTGCTCAGTTCTTCCGCTTGCAAAATCAATTTTTTGCACTAAATAACGGCTCATAACCTGTTCTGCAGTTTCGTTGGGGTAAGAAAAAGTAACATTAAATTCAGCTACTTTAATAATTTTAACTTCGATGGTTTTGCCATTGTGCAAATAAGCTTTGTCATTGGCCTGAGCAAACACAAAGGTGCAGATTGCAATTAATGCAACTGTTAAGGACATTTTTTTCATAGGTATTTTTTTTGCAAATAAAGGAAAGAAAATTGAAAAAAAATCTTTTTTTAAAAAAATTTCTTAAGGATCTATTTAAAACTTTTACTAAACCACTATTGACGTTTTTATTTAGAAAGAATTTAGTACCCCTCCCCTTTTAAGACCTGATTTCCCTGTTTTTACTGCTTCATAAACTTCATAAGATGATCCTTTTTTCTTCTTGAGACCTCAATAAATGTTTGGTCTTTTAAAATCAACCTGCCTTCTCTTTCAAATTCTTTAATATATTTCTTGTTTACAAGGTGCATACGGTGTACCCTTATAAAAATTTCATCAGGTAAAATCTCTTCATATTCTTTGAGGGTTTTGGCAGCTAAAAAAGTTTTTTGATTGCTAAAAAAAAGTTTGGTATAGTTACGTTCCGCTTGAAGCCGGATGATTTCATCCATACCAACAAACTTGATGGTACCTGCACCAGGTAAGGCTAATTTTTTTTGTTGAGATGAAATGTTTCGGATAAAATTACTATATAAATCACCACCGGCAGGTGCGTAAATACGCTTCACTTTATATCGTTCAATGGCTTTTACAAGCTCATTGGCATCTACCGGCTTCAACAAATAATCCAGAGCACTGAAACGAATAGCTTGTATGGCAAACTCATTATAGGCTGTTGTAAAGATCACCTCAAAATTCAAATTTTCAATTTCGGTGAGCAAATCAAAACCGCTTTTGTACGGCATCTGAATATCGAGGAACAAAATATCCGGTTCAAATGATTTTATCAGCGGCAAAGCTTCCTGCACACTATTGGCAGTTTCCATTTGCCGGATCTCTGGACAATGTTCTGTAATCAGCCACTTCAATAATTCAATCGATGCCTGCTTATCGTCTACAATCATTGCTTTTATCATAATTCGTCATTATTATGGTGATTGTAATATGGAATTATCATGGTTATCCGGGTTCCGGATGGCCGGCCATTTTCCATTTTGTCTTCGGTAATCATATTTGCCTCTCTACCCGTTTTTTGTTGCAGCAATCTTAGCCTTTCCTTTATCAAAGCTGTAGCTTTACTTTGATAGGCAAAACTGCTAAGGTTGTTCCCATCAATGACGGATGCTTTCTCTCTACCAATACCATTATCCTCCACAATACAGCAGAGGTCATCCTCTTCATTACTAAAAAACTGTACAGAAAAGTACTTGTTCCCTTCTTTGTGCATGAGCCCATGCCAGATGGCGTTTTCAATAAGAGGTTGAATTATAAGCGGGGGAATGTAAATATCCTCTGTTTCCAGTTCATCATTCACTATGAGGTCGTAAGTAAAGGTTTTGTCAAAACCTAGCGATTCCAGATGAATATACATACTCAACATCTTCAGCTCGTCATCGAGGGTAATCAGCGTTTTATCAGCAAATTGCAGAATCGAACGTAAAAAGTTAGAAAAAACAGATAGATATTTATAGGCTTCATTGGTTTGCTTAGATACAATGAGATGCTGAATGGAACTTAAGGAGTTGAATAAAAAATGGGGATTCATTTGCAAACGCAGGTTCATGAATTTTGCCTCCAGCATTTTACTGTTTATATCTTCCAACTGCCGGACAGCTTTCTGCATTTTTTCAACAGCCATAGAAAGTGATATTTTTCCTGCGCAAATGGAGGCAATTTTAATCAAGGTTTCTAAATGTTTACTGGTAAAAAAATTTCTTCTTTTATTTTCCGAATCAATTACACCGATTATTTTTTCATTATGGATAATGGGTACCACAATTTCGGAAAGCCTGACTTCATCATCTATTACGTACCGTGTATCCTTACCAGTATCCCTAATAATCTCAGCAATACCTGTTTTGGCCACATGTCCGCAAATACCCATACCCATTGGTATTTCAATTGGATTCAGTATCTCAAATTTCTTAGGACTCTTGGCACCATATGCGGCACGTTGCACCAGAACTCCCCTTTCCTCATCAATCAAATAAATCACACAATCCTCGAAACCCATTCTTGAAATACAGTTGCGGGTTATATCCCACAATATGTCATTGGTATTGGAATGTTCATAACCGGAGTTTGCAAAATAATCAATGGTCTTTTGAAATTCCAGATTTGTATTTTGCTTTTTTCTGAATTGATAAAAAATTATAATTGAGATTACTCCTGCAGAAAAGAGTGTCAATAGGAACCAGTTTTGTTCCCACCATGGTTTCATTACTGAAAAGGATATTTTTTCGGCGGCATTAAACCAGGTTTTACCATCATAGCTAACGGATGCTTCAAAAAAGTACACGTCAGGTGGAGGGTTTAGCAATCTTACCGAACCACTTGTTCCATTGCCTATCCATACGCTATCACTATTTTTAAGTTTATAGCGATACTGTAATTGATATGGCCTGAGATATTCCGGTGCGCTAATATTAAAAACCATACTTCGGTTGAAATAATCAACTTTGTAAGGTGTTTTTTTTGTAAAGAAAACAGAATCGTTATTTCCTATAGTTATGGACGAAACGATGGGTTTAAGTAAGGGCTGTGGCTTTTTCAATTTGTCCGGATAAAAATAATTAAACCCTGTTTTTCCTCCTGCAAAGAGAACCTGCCTGCTGGAAAGAAATAAACCATTTGAATTGAAAGCCTGCGGCTGGATATTATCTGTAACATCAAACAACGTATTTGTTCCATTTTGCGGATCAAATCGGTAAAGTCCTTCATCTGTAGCCATCCATACCTTGCCACTGCTGTCTTGTTGCATAGCGTAAACAAATCTTGTAGACGGCGTACTTTCCTTTTTTGTAAATTTTGCGATGGCATTGTCTTTTACCTCCACCTCATACAATCCTTTAGAACCAATCAGTATTTTATTTTTCTTCCATTCACAAATAGATGCAACCCTTTGATCCGGGAGGGAATCCCGAACTGCAAACAGGTAATTGAATTGATGATCGAAGCAATAAACGCCATTGGTAGTCCCATACCATATCCTGCCTTCAGAATCCTGCATGGCCGAACGCGCAGCGCCGGAAGTTGGTTGCATCACAATTCTGCGCGCTTCCAGAGTGTTGGATTGAATAATATATTTAGAACTACCACCCGCCACAAAAATATTCCCGTCGTTGAGTGCAACCAACATCCAGATAAAATCATCATTCAGCGACTCCATGGTTCTTTTACCCAGGCTATCATTTGAAAATACTGGTCGTTTAAATTCTTCTGTCTTCGTGTTCAACATCCATACACCTTTGCCACCAGTACCGGTCCAAACTACTCCATTCTTGTAAAGCAGCGAACGAATTGAAGGAAGATTATACCCATTTGCAGAAGTGGTAGCCAGGTAATTTTTTAAAGCTCCGGTTTGCAAATTCAATCTGCTGATACCATTGAGGGTTCCTACCCAAAGGTTACCATCAGGATCTTCGGTAAAACTTCTTACATCAATATCCGGTAAACTGTTCCTTCCATAGCTGTAATCCCGTATGTAATGAATAGGTTCTTCTAAAGGATTAAACCATGCAATGCCTTCAGCATGCGACATATACAGATTGCCTGCCTCATCTCTGAAAAGGGGTTTGGTCGAGGTGTTATTACTCAATAATCTTCCCTTGTGAAATATAACCGGAAGATGAAAATGATGAGTATTTTGGTCAAACTCTACTATACCCATAGTTGAAGAAAGAAGATAGCGCCTATCATCTATTTTCACCCCTTTGAAAAAACGCAGGAATTCATTTTTAGTGCCTCTATCTACTTGTTTAGCTGTGATATTTATTTTCTCTTTCTCTTGAAAATGAATCAGATAACTTTTTGAATCCCAATCAGAGACCAAAAGCTCATTTTCAGACACATCCATCATAAAAGAGATATTTTTAAATCCAACTGACAGGGTTTTTTTTGATAGTAAATCCACCTTAAAAATACTATCTGAAGATGCTGCAAAAAGGAATTGATTTAATCTGCTGTAAATGATTATTCTATTTTTGATATTTGAAAAAAAATTGCCCTTGGCAGGTAAAAATTTATTATTGATTTCATCAAAAATATACAGACCATCTGTACTCAACATGTATAACAGGTCACCTACATTAAATAAACAATTCGCAGGATTTTTCATAGCCGGCTCTTTTGTCATATTTTCAAAACCACTATACTCATTTTTAAAAAGGAAAATATTCCTTCTTCCGATAATCCACTTTCGATCTTTACTATCTACAAAAACATCAGACAAGGTTTCATTAAAGGAAAATTGAATGGCTTGTTTACCATCATATCTTTGAACCCTGCTTTGAGATAGTAGCCACAAAAAACCATATTTATCCTTGGCCATGCTTAGGATGTCTGCAGTATTCAGTCCCTGTTGCTCGGTAAGCATACGCACATGATATTTGGGTAACTGTGCTTTAACGAATAGATTTAAAAACAGCATCAGGAGTAACAGTCCGTATGTTCGGTTTATAGCTTTCAAATTGCACCATGCGATTGTGGAATAAATATACGATCATTTCTTCTTGCTTTTATGTCTGACGCATAACAAAAATTTTTCTGACCTGATTTTTTTATATTGGGTATGAAAAATGTACTACATTCTGAGGCAGCCCACCTGCTGCTTTGTAAAAAAGAATAGCATCCGTATCCTCCATTTCTCCTGCTACAAATATTTCCCGGTATCCCATTTGCTTGCAATATGCTTTCAGTTCATATAACAAATGCCTGCCAATCCCTTTTCTTTGTAAAGTTGTTTTAATGGCAAGGTCATAAAGGAATACTTCGTTAAAAGTCCCATAAACCGAAGGAAGCACATATGCTGTTAGTGCACCCACCACCTCATTGTCCAAAATAGCGGACATAAACATCATCCTTTCATCCTGCAACAACCTTTCCAGATATTCTATTGATGGGATACTTGAATTTTCCCTTTCAAATACAATAATGTATAATTCAATCATTGCAGAAAGATATTCTCTTTGGTGCGGCTCTAATTTTTGATATCTAATTTCCATGGACTAAAGTTAAAAATTATAACAATTTTTTCATGCATTATTATGGTGCAACTTCCACCTGAGATTGCTGAGCTTCAACCATAGTGGTTTTTAGCAAAGTGAAAGCTGTGATCCATGCATTTTGAAGTTCATCATCCCATTTATCGCCCAATCCGTCTTTTAAAGTAGCAATCAGGCATTGACCTACCAAGTCATAATGTTCGGGTTTTGCGCCGTACTTGTTGTGCCTGACACCTAGCTGATGCAATGAACTAGTAAGTTCATCCAAATGGTTTAGTTTGCTAACCACATAGCCCAACATCATCATAAGTTTATTGGCCTGTTCGTCATTCTTTTCTTTGAAGAGATGACGAATACCAGGTGCTGCTGTAAAGAGTCGTTCGTAAAATAGTTGCCCTGCCTGTTTTGCAATTGGCTTTACCTGTTGCCAGGATTGTTGTATCAGTTTAATTTGTTGATTTGTCATTTATTTACAATTTTATTTTATTAAAAATCAGATACTATTTATTAAAGAATCATCCTGGATTTATTAATGATTGGGAGTTTAAATCCTGGGGTTACTGAAGAAAGTGCATCAAAATATTAATTTAGTTCTTTGCAATAGTGGTGAGATAGATTGTTCCTACCAGCGTAATGGTAGAAGATGTGAGATTTTTTAGCCTGATATCACAGGTGTTGGCGGCTGCATTAATATTGGTAATAGAAATACCAAAGAATTGCAGTGCATCATCCCCACCTGCTCCATTTCTATACTGGCTGATCATTACCCGAAAATCATCATTATCCCCACTAATAGCTGTACTTAGGTTAGCTGTTAAAAATGCTACTTCTCCTGGTGAAAAAGTATTATTAATTGTTTTCGAATCAAACCCTATCCTTAAAGCGGAAGGACCATTACTTCTTATCGATCCTTTGCCACCAATGGTTAAAGCCCCTGAAACATCTGCGCTTCCCACATCTAAATTACCGGTTATTTGTGCATCTCCGCCAAACCGGCTGTTTCCACCAATAACCCTTAATTTCCAGTTATTATCAAGCGCACATCCAATGGTCATATTACCGGTCGCTTCTACATTCCCTCCAAAACGACTGTCTCCGTCATATACCCGCAACCGGAAATCATTATCAACACTGCCGCCTATAGAGAGTCTTTCATTGGCCCTGATAGTAGTGTTACTTTGAAGGCTACCTGCAACGAGGGCATTGGATATACTTGCTGTCCCACCTATGGTTAAGTTGGCATTGCCTGTAATATTACCGGTTACCGTTTCGCTACCTTGTATGCGGCTACTGCCATTTACAAGTAATTTATACAACGGATTGGGTGCCGTACCAATAGCAGCTACACCAATAGCATACAAATCGCCACCTGTTCCTAAGTTATCAGTAGCGTGCAGCGTGCCTCCAACTTGAAGTTTAAAAGCATTTTCCGGATCAATACCAATACCTACATTACCCGACTGGTTTATTGAAATTCGCTTAAATCCATTCGTCCAAAAATCCATCCCATCTTTGCTTGCACCTGATAGTTTATTACTGCTGATGCCCACTTTAACCAAGTGTCCGAATACCAAGGAGGCACTATCTAAGGACCCGGTATTATTACCCCCCTGATCTATAAGCACACTGCCATTCACAGATAGTTTCTTTCGGGGATCGTTGGTTCCGATGCCTACATTTTGTGCCTGCAATTCGATGATTACCATAAATACTGTAATAAAAAGGAATAACTTTTTCATATCTTTTTTTTTAGTTTTAAGTGATTTTCTTTTGATGAGGCAAAACTAACAAGCGGAAAATCCCTTACAAAGGGGGGCTTATTAAGCGGTTCAACTGATTTACCAAGCGGTATAAACCGCTTCGTTTATGAATTCGGCAAAACAATACTTCTTAAATAATAATTAAAACACTTGCAAATATTTTAAACAGGAATTTATATCCCCTTAAATAATGATTTTTTCAACAGAGAATAAATTCCCACATTTGTATCATTGTTCATTTCGAGAATCAGGAAATTATGACGAAGGAGGAGATAAGGATATTACAACAAAGCTGGCATATTTTTCGCAGCATTAAACCATCCTTAGTAGGTGATTCATTTTATAGTAAATTATTTGCAGACAATCCTGATGTTATTTCTATGTTCCCTAAAAATATGGAACAACAATACAGCAAACTGATTAGTATGATTTCAGTAGTTGTATCTCGCCTTGAACATCTTGAGGAACTTACAGAAGACATTGCTGCCATGGCAAGACGCCATGTAGACTATGGTGTAAAGCCTCAACAATATGCTTTAGTTGGTAATGCATTATTATGGACCCTTGAAAAAGGTCTTGGCGATCAGTGGAATATTGAATTGAAGGAAGCATGGGCAAAATGCTATACCCTGCTATCTGAAACTATGATAAAAGCAGCAGCGGGTAATCCGGTTTCTGAAGATTCCACCCCTCTAAATCCTCCCACCAAACAATTGGGTAAGTGATTTTTGGCAGTTAAAATGCAAATTTAATATAAAGTGATTTTCAAAAAATAATTTATCCATCTACAAACAGGACAAAAAGCTATTGTGAGACAAGGCAAATAATAAAATGGTACATTCATCCATTTCGTTCAATACTATTAATAAATGCACCGTATTTAAACAAAGCTACAAATACCACGCCGCCAATAGCATTGCCGAGCAAGGCAAGGCTTTCAAATTTCAAATAATCTCCAAGAGTAATTTCAGAGGAAACTACCATACCACTGAAGACCTCTACATTACCAATGATGCTATGATGCAAACCGGTAAAAGCCATAATGCCGGTAATGAGAAAAATAATGAAAATTCTGCTGATGGTATCTGAAACAGAAGAAAGCAGCCAGGACAACAGCCCCATGATCCATCCTGCAAGGATACTGCTTACCAGAATCACTTCGGGATTGTAATGAGAAATATGTTTGGCAATACGGGTAATTGCCGTTAAATCAAAAATACCAAGATGTGGGCCTATCCATATTAAGATGCCTGCAATAATAAATCCACCGAGCAGATTACCGCTAATAACCAATCCCCAAATTTTTAGGAGACTTCCTACGGATTGCTTTTTATTTAAAACAGGTAAAGTGAGCAGTGAAGTTTGCTCGGTAAATAAGATGGATTTGCCAAGAATCACCAGAATAAAACCCACCGGATATACAATCGCCATTAATTTAAAAACTGTCGGTTCGCTATAATGGGTGATAAAAGTAGCGTAAACCGTACAGAGCAACAAAAAGCTAAAGCCAATTTCTAAACCCGCTGTAAGGGAACTGAGAAAGGTGCCCTTCATATTTTTTTTATAAGTTTCAAGGCCTTCCTGAATCTGTTCATTTAAGATTTCACCATGTGATTTCACTGACTTTTCGCTTGCATGATCAAACTTCCTTAACTCGCTATCAATCTCTTTTTGGCTGATCTCTTTTTCGGAATCATCTTCCTGTTTTTTCATAAAGGTTCATTTTAAAAAAGTACATGTACATGTAAGATTCCGGATTTTAAAAAGCATTATCTATATCTCCACCTCACCTCCATTGAGTGGGCATCTGCTTATGCAATATAACCATTTTATCTAAATACATATTGCCAAAAGGAAATGACTATGGGTAAACATGGGTTAAAATAGATACTGTTATTTGTGTCTATTTGGATTCCTGTTCTGTTTATGAAATCAGATGGACATATCAATACACCTGAATATTCATATTTTATCAGGGAAAAATGACTGAATATATTCACTCTTGCCGGGATTCATATTTGCGGGTTTAAAGGCAGTTGGGGTTTGCCACATAATACTTACAACGATGCTTCAGAGTGAGCTTTTCAGACAGAATCGTGCCGCTAAAACGGAACAATTCCGGGGGTTGGCACTTAAAATCGTCAATCTTTCTGAGTCAAATACTGGTAAATCTGTTCCTGAGAACGAACAAGATTTTCGTCCTGTTGCACAGGCTGATTTCTACCCTTAGCATCTAACCAAACTCCCTGAACATTATCTTTCCATTGAATATCGAGAATTTGGGAAAGCTCTTTTTTAAGCGACTCCTGATATACTGGAAAGCATACTTCAATTCGGCGATAAATATTACGGATCATCCAATCAGAAGATCCCATATAAATTTCGGGAAGTCCGCCATTTTCGAACCTGAAAACCCGGCCATGTTCAAGATAGCGATCTACAATGCGTTTTACTTTTATGTTTTCACTGAGGCCGGTAATGCCGGGCTTAAGACAACAGATACCGCGAACTAACATATTGATTACTACTCCGGCAGACGAAGCTTTGTACAAAGCTTTTATAAGTTTTGCCTCTTCCAGATTATTCAATTTTATGGTAATACCTGATGGCAGCCCGGCCTCGGCATTGGCAATTTCCCGTTCTATCAGGTCTAAAAACTTTTTATGAAGATTAAATTGTGAAACAATCAGGTGAGAAAAATGTAATTTATCGGTCTTTCCGGGCTTTTGTTTTTTTACCAGAAAATCGAAAAGCATTTTAAGCTCTTCCAGTATAGAGGTATTTGCTGTCAATAGAACATGGTCTGTATAATATCGGGCAGTTCCCTCATTCAGGTTCCCTGTAGCAAGCAGCCCCAAATAGGGCTGCGAAGGATGATTTCTTTTCAGCAGCGCCACTTTTGCATGTACTTTTATGTTGTTGCTGCTATAAATAATTTTCACCCCGGCCTCCTTCATTTTTTTTGACCAATCGAGATTATTGGCTTCATCAAACCTTGCTTTTAATTCTACGAGCACCATTACTTTTTTACCGTTTTTGGCGGCGCTAATCAATGCATATGCAATCCGGGAATCAGCGGCTATCCGATATAAAGTGGTATAAATTTCCTCCACCGTCTGGTCAATAGCAGCTTCATTAAAAAAACGGAGAACGGTATGGTAGTTTTGATAAGGAGTGTGGATCATTATATCCTGATTCGTAATCTCTTCAAGCAATGTAGACTGACCCAACTTATTCATCAGGGGTTTTTGTGTAGGATAAGCATAGGCTTTCTCCTTCAATGGAAAAGAGATCAGATCTTTTAAACCATGATGTACCCCACCCTTAACCATGCTTGTTTTATGCAGGTTAAATTTTGCAAGTATTTCCGGCCAATGCCGTTTCGGAATTCCCGGCTGATACAAAATTCGGGAGGCTTGACCGTAATCCCTTTTTTGAAGTTGTTTTTCTATCTTCAAAGCAATATCTTCTTCGTAATCGTCCGAAAGATTCAACTCAGCGTCCCGGGTAATCTTTATATTAAAAACAGATTTAATTTTTTTCCCGGGAAATAAGACATGCATATTCTTTCTGATAATATCATCCAGAAAAATAACAAAAACCTTTCCCTCTGCTTTTATTTTGAAAAACCTTGGCAACACCTGCGTGGGAATATTCACGATAGCCAGCTTTTCCTGCTTTTCTTTTGTTTTTAATACCACCAATTCGTACAGTTGGTTGTTTTCAGCAAAGAAAGTGGGAACCTCATCAAAATAAACGGGTTGGAGTAAGCCGGCAACCGTGGTGTAAAACAACTCGCTTAATTGTGCATTTAGCACCTCTGGAACAGATTCAGTATTTAAAAAGAAAATACCGTTTTGCTTCAGCTCCGGAATAATCATTTCATCCAGTATATAGCCGAATCTTTTTTGCTGCTCAAGCACCATCGTATTCACTTTGGCTAAAATACCACCTTTCTTCTTTTTAATTTTTTGTAAGGCAAGCAGTGGAGGTACTTTTACCCGGTAGAACTCATCAAGATTAGAGGAGAAAATGGAAAGAAACTTTAATCTTTCCAGTATCGGAACATTTGGGGAAGCAGCTTCTTCCAACACCCTTTGGTTAAAAGTAAGCCAGCTTATGTCCTTGTTGATAAATATTTGGTTGGGCATGTTAAATCAATAGCATCCTTTACGGCCATTTAGTAATAGCATTGTCTACAAAAATCTTTTTCACTTTGGCCTGATCTTTTATGGTAGCATAAAAATCCTGAATAAACGGAAGCATTTCCTCCTTCCCTCTTTTTCTCAACAAAGGGAAACTACTGATCATGTTTATTACTTCCTCTTCTTTTTGTAAAAAAAGTTTAAGGATACTATTGATCTCCTCTATGGTTCTTGGAAAACCAAGGTAAAGTCTGTCTGTAACTTTTTCAATACCAAGATAGGGAGCCGGTTCTGCATAAAGTGCATTTACTGCGCCGGAATAGTCGAAATCATACGGTATAACATATGGCTTTGCCTCAGCAGAATCCTTAGGTCTTATCATTTTTATGTTATGCCTTACCGGTACCTTCCAGTCAGAATTTGAAATCATATATTGAAAAATACTCACCAATGTAGCATGCATACGATCGGTATCTTCCGATCCTATTTTTTCATCCCCAACTTCCTTTGAATCTACTCTTTTTGCAAGGTCATCTACATCTTCCAAAATAAACCCATACTGTTTGTAAGGCTTTATAGAATCACTGTTGTCATCAAAATTAAAACGTAGTAGTCTTACCCTGAAGCTTTTGTCGGTAAACATCTGAAACATTTTATAAACAAGGTACTCCTTGATTACCCATTGCTCGTCGTCGGTGCCCCACTCGCAGGGAACCACTACCTTTAACTGTTTTAAGTTACTAACTCTCGATTTCTTGTCTTTGTCTTTAAAATCGAAAGTAATAGAAGCAAAGGAGCAATTCATTCTTCGAAAATTACCCCTGAGTTTTACCTGAAGGGGGGCTTTTATTTCACCATCCTCATCAAGGTTATGGAATGTAAGAACAGCTGGCTGAAAAACCGGATTTTTTTTCTGGTTCATCAATGCTTTATAGCTCGTGGTGAGGGTAGCCTGAAGAACGGCTGTATCTGTAAAAAACTGTTTCCGACTAACTACTTTCTGACCGTAAACAAAAGATATGGCCATTAGAAACAAAACGGAAATAAAAAACTTATACTTCATATCTGATCTTATTGGTTGATTAGTAAAGTTCGTGGATCACCTCTCCAATAGAACCACTAGGCTCCTGAATATTAAGTAAGGCTGCAAGGGTTGGTGCAATATCCGACATGGTCATATTGCGGGCAGATTGACCGGGCTTGATTTTCCAGCCATACCATAATAAGGGAATATGCGTATCATATTTGTAACCTGAGCCATGGGTAGAACCGCCATTGGCAAAACCTTCAATAAAGCCCGATTTGTACAAAATCTGAATATGCCCACTACGGGAAGGCACATAACTGTTTTTTAACTGAGTGGCTAATAAATCCGGGATAGGCGCTTTGGCTACATCAGCAAATCGGACAGCCCGGCTAACCCCCTCCTGAGTTTCAAGCCATTCAATAGCAAAATCAGCCACATCAGAGGGTCCAAGCTTTTTCGTTTTTCTTATAAGATCTATATCCAAAATCACTTGCGCATTCATTATATCTTTAATTAGATTTTCAACGCCAAATTGCTGCCTTAGTGCAACACTTAAACCATCGCTTAATTTATTCTCATCAATCAATCCTCCGGGCAATTTATTTGCCTTCATAAATCCCGGAACATGTGCCACACCATGGTCAGCGGTTAAAAAAACCATCCACGCTCCCTTGCCCACCTGCTTGTCAAGAAATTCAAAAAACTGTCCCAAATCTTTATCAAGTCTTAGATAGGCATCCTCTACTTCCAGCGAATTGGGTCCAAAGGCATGTCCAATATAATCTGTAGATGAAAAACTAACTGCTAAAAAATCAGGGATACTGTCAGCACCCATTTGCTCTCCAATTATGGCTGCTTTAGCAAATTCGGTAGTCAGCGTATTACCATAGGGAGTCGCTGGCAAAAGAGAGTAATCTTTACCTATGTTTTTCTCCAACGAGTAAGGAAATTTCCTTACTGAAGAACCAAAGGATCTTACATCAAATCCTTTACGGTCAAAAATACTTTGCACATAGGTTTCAGCTGGATACAAAAGAGGCCAGTTTAGTTTATAAAAGCTATCTGCTTTTTCTTTTGTTTTAAACTTTTTTACCCAATCAGGCAATTCGGTCATATAGTAAGTAGAGGTAATCCATTGGCCGGCATCAGAATCATACCAGTAAGCGGCATCTGCACTGTGTCCTGCAGCAAGAATCCCTCCCCGGTCTTTGATGGCAATACCGATGGTTTTATTTCGGAAATTAACAGCTAATTTCAGTTCGTCGCAAATAGTGGTAGTCAGCAAGTTTACAGGACTCATTTGCCCCATTTCTGTAGAACTTCCAACGGTCTTCACATTGTTGTCACCGGTACAATACACATATTCCCGCTTTTGATTATCCCACCAATTATTACCGGTAATACCATGGTAAGCAGGAACAGTTCCGGTATAAATACTTGCATGACCACAAGCCGTGTAACTTGGCAGGTAATTGATTTGTGTATTGTTACAAGAAAAGCCACCATCCAGCAAACGCCGGAAACCGCCATTTGGAAGCCAGCGATCGTCAAACCGCTTTAAAAAATCCCACCGCATTTGATCGACAGTAATACCTACCACCAATTTTGGCGCAGATTGAGCATCAGCAGATGACTGAAACAGGAAACCTAACAGCAAAGCTATCAGACGTATCATGAATTTTTTTTGTATTTCCATAAAATAAAGATAGCCATTGATCAATTTGAATACCAAAGGTTTTTTAATAAATAATATTTATCTGCAGAAAGGACAGATCGGGGATTTTTAAAATAATATATTGTTCTTAAATCAGTCTATAACTTGATATTTCCCAAAACCATTTTCAGAAAGTACACTTTGGGCAAACTGAAGGTACAAATTGGAAAGTACGTATTTATATCCGATTAGATAGATGGTAAAAGGACTATAATTTTTTCAGCTATGTTTTTCAAGAAATTCGAATTTCTTTGGAATCGTCTTTCTGGCATATGACCCGTAATCAATCTGAACAATCAATGAAATTAAAGTAAGGAATACAGCTACTTTCAGCGCTATTCACCAGACAAATATTTTCATTTGTAATAAAATATGCAGAACTAATTAAGATCATTTTAAATCCCGAAAAAGAAGACAGGAGGTTAAAAACTGAAAGTTATTTTCATCCGGCTTCTGTTATTAGTG
>JBGSNV010000327.1:0-5689 GCA_041739485.1 Chitinophagaceae bacterium | reverse complement strand
CTGAGATTCTTGAAATGAGCGAAACAGAGATCAACAATATTTTTCAGAGCAATACCCGTCACAGCAGTTTGGATGCTCCGGTTCACGAGGCGGAAGATGTTGCAATGGGCGATTTGCTTGAAGGAAGCGAGGATACCGATGATGATGTGATGAAAGACTCCTTAAGGGAAGAAATTCGCAGGGTTCTGAAATCATTGAGTCCTAGAGAAGCGGAGATCGTTGCAGCCTATTTTGGCTTAGATGGCGAAAATGGAGTGACGATTGAGCAGATCGGTCAAAAATATGATTTGACCAAGGAGCGTATCCGTCAGATTAAGGAACGTGCAATCAAGCGTCTTCAAAAAGCGCGGTACAGCAACGCGCTGAAAGCTTATCTTGGGTAATCATTCAATGCATTTTAGATAGGGTTGCTTTGCAGTCCGTTGAAAAATAACAGGGATAGAATGTACGGATTTTGTTCCCCTGAAAAGGAATAAAAACACGACATGAACCTTCCGGAATTTTCCGGAGGGTTTTTGTTTTTTTGGATGTAGCCTACTGATTTTTTTATTTTGTAAATGAAATGGCTGCACAAAATTTCGACTATTCAAGGAGTGGAGTGACCTTTGTTTTTATACGTTCAATTACTTATATACGAAAACCATGATACAGGAAGATATTGCTAAGATCAGAAAGGATTATACCATGAATGCCCTGAATGAATCAGAGGTTGATTCTTCTCCGTTTGTTCAGTTTCAGCAATGGTGGAAAGCCGCAGAAGCATCTGATATACTTGAATTGAATGCAATGACGCTTGCCACTGCCGACAAAGAAGGTATGGTGGATGCCAGAACTGTATTGCTTAAAGGGTTTGATGAAGAGGGTTTTGTTTTTTTTACCAATTATAACAGTGCAAAAAGCACACAACTCGATCAGCAGCCTCAATGTTGTCTTCTTTTTTTCTGGAAAGAACTGGAGCGGCAGGTACGTATCAATGGGTTAGCGGAACGCATTTCGAATGCAGAAAGCATTGCTTATTTCAATAGCCGTCCCGACGGAAGTAAGATCGGGGCATGGGCCTCGCCCCAAAGCATGGTTGTAGCCGGAAGTGCCTGGTTAAAGGAAACTTATGAATATTATGCAGAACGGTTTAAGCATGGAGAAATTCCCAAGCCTCCCCACTGGGGAGGGTATCGGGTAAAACCAACCCGCATTGAATTTTGGCAGGGCCGGCCAAGCCGGATGCACGACCGTATTTTGTATTCCCGAACTGCAGATCAGGGATGGAAAACAGAGCGGCTCGCCCCTTAATTTTTTGATAGTAAGGGGATATAAAAAAGGGGAAGCACACTTTTACTGAAAGTGTGCTTCCCCTTTTTTAAAGATGCCCTTGCGGTTCGCGGTTATCTCCGTCAAGCAGGTTTCCAAGCCCTCCAAGGATACTGCCTTCTTCTTTGCCTCTTCTTGCATAGGAAAGGATACGGCTGGCGAGTCTGCTTACAGGCAGCGTTTGTATCCATACTTTACCGGGACCGCGCAGGGTGGCAAAAAAGACACCTTCTCCACCAAAAATAGTATTTCGAATCCCGCCCACATACTCAATATTGTAATCAATCTCCTTGGTATAAGCAACAATACATCCTGTATCGATCCGCAGCAACTCGCCGGGTTTTACTTCTCTTTCAAACACATGGCCACCGGCATGTACAAAAGCCATACCGTTGCCTTCGAGTTTCTGCATAATGAATCCTTCTCCGCCAAAAAGACCGGTTCCTAATCTTCGCTGAAATTCAATGCCAATACTGACCCCTTTGGCAGCACAGAGAAAGGCATCTTTTTGGCAAACCATTTTTCCTCCCAAAGCACTCAGGTCCATGGCTATGATTTTGCCCGGATAAGGGGATGCAAAGGCCACTTGTTTCTTTCCCTGACCAACATTGGTAAAGGCAGTCATAAAAAGGCTTTCCCCGGTTAATAACCGCTTGCCCGCACTCATCAGCTTACCAAACAAACCTCCGCCCATGGAGGAAGGAGAGGAGGAGCCATCGCCGAAAATGGTTTGCATGCTTATTCCGTCATCCATCATCATAAAGGCACCGGCTTCGGCAATAGCCGTTTCTGCCGGATCAAGTTCTATTGAAACATATTGCATTTCTTCACCATAGATGAAATAGTCAATATCATGTGCTGCATTGGTCATAAAAAAATCTTTTTAGTTTTGTCCAAATATAAACAGCAAAGTAAATCAAACAGATGATTTTTGGAAGAACGGTCGGCGATAAGGGTAGCCGTATTTATTCAAAGGATATAAAGTGCCTTATAAAATCCAGGCACTGAAAGTTGCTTCTAAAGGGGGATAAAAAAAAAAGCCCCGCCAGAGAAAACTCTGACAGGGCAAGTGCCCAGGACTGGATTCGAACCAGCACATCCTTGCGGACGCTGCGACCTGAACACAGTGCGTCTACCAATTTCGCCACCTGGGCAGGTGTTCTCCCCTTATTTGGGGCTGCAAATATAGCAGAAATTGTATTCCAAGAGTTCTTTTTTAAAAATTCGGTTTTATATTTTTAATGCAAAAGGATACCTGAAACAGATAGGAAAAATTCCTCCAAAAAAAGAAACCGGGCAGGAAATATTCCCTGAACCCGGTTTCCTGAAATTATACGAAATGATTAAACCGCAACATTGAAATCGCGGAGGGCATCATTCAGACTTGTTTTTAAATCGGTACTCGCTTTGCGCTGCCCAATGATCAGTGCGCAACTAACCCCGTAGCTTCCTGCTGGGAATTGCTTGGTATAAGTACCCGGAATCACCACACTGCGTGATGGTACCCGTCCTTTGTACTCTATAGGAGCGGGTCCGCTTACATCTATAATTTTGGTGCTTTGTGTCAGGACAACATTTGCGCCAAGCACCACTTCTTTTTCAAGAATGACTCCTTCAACCACAATGCTTCGGCTCCCAAGAAAACAGCCATCTTCTACAATAACTGGGCTTGCCTGCAGTGGCTCTAATACGCCACCAATACCAACACCTCCACTCAGGTGAACATTCTTTCCTATTTGCGCACAACTTCCTACAGTTGCCCAGGTATCTACCATTGTGCCTTCGTCTACATACGCTCCGATGTTTACATAAGAGGGCATCATTACTACATTGCGACCCAAAAAGGCCCCGTAACGGGCTACCGCATGCGGAACTGCGCGTACACCAATGGAGGCATAGTCTGATTTGAGTTTCATCTTGTCATGAAACTCGAAAGGAGGCAGGGAATAGGTTTCCATTTGCTGAATACCAAAATATAAAAGAATGGCCTGTTTTACCCACTCATTCACAACCCATCCTGCTTCCGTTGGGGCTGCTACCCGAAGTCTCCCTTTATCTATCTCCTTTATGACTGCTCTAACGGCTGTCAGATAATCGACATGCTTTAGCAACGTTCTGTCTTCCCACGCTTTTTCAATCAATTCCTTATTATCCATTGAATACTGTTTTTTTGCAAACTTATCCGGTTTTTAGCACTATAGTTATTTTTGATTTATGAATATTCTTATCAGACTACCTAATTGGCTTGGCGATTTGGTTATGAGTACCGCATTTGTGCGTTCGCTGCAACAAACGTATCCCCATGCAAAGGTGGACGTAATTATAAAAAAAGGGATTGATCCCGTAGTGGACTATTTACCGGGAATTCATCGAAAATGGGTTTTTGCTAAAGAAGAGTATCCGGGTTTAAGAGGTGCCTTGAATTACGGAAGGTTGGTTGGTATTGAAGCCAAGCCTGATTTGTTTTTCTGTTTGCCCGACTCTTTTTCAAGTGCATGGATGGCTAAGGCTACCAATGCTCCCCAAAGAATTGGTTATAAAAAGGAGCTGCGTTCCTTTTTACTTACCAAACGAAAAAATAAGGACAACGCTTTACATCGGGTAGATCAATACCTCGCTTTATTGGAACTATATACCGGTAAGCAGGTAGAAAATCCCGCTGTTTTTTTAAAAAATGATCAAACATTGGTTCCCAACCGGATCATTATCAATGTAAATTCAGAAGCCGATAGCCGGAGACTTCCTGTGGAAAAAGCCATCCCCGTTATAGACCTCCTGCGTACAAGTACGGATGCCGAATTGGTGTTGGTGGGTAGTCCCAAAGAATTGCCGCATGTTCAGCAAGTGTATGACGGATTAAAGGAAAAGGAAGGTATTTTGAATATGGCCGGTAAAACCAATATGCGGGAACTGATTGATTTGTTAGGAACAGCTCCGGTTATGTTGACGACCGACAGTGGCCCTATGCACCTTGCCAATGCGCTTGGTGTTCATACTGTTGCTTTAGAAGGGGCAAGTGATGAAAAAAATACAGCTCCTTATAATGCAGACAAAAGAACATTGATTCGCTACGGGCAATTACCTTGTGAACCTTGTGTAAAAAACACCTGTCAATTTGGGTTGCCAACCTGTTTGCTCCGGATGGACAATGAAGTGATAGTCCGGTCTGTGCTATCCGCTTTTTCTCTTTATAATAAATAACTGCGATCCTATATGGAGGAAATACATCCCAAACTTTCGGCAGTGATCATAACGCTGAATGAGGAAAAAAATATCGAAGATTGTCTGAAGTCCTTGTTGGGTATTGCGGATGAAATTCTTGTGGTTGATTCATTCAGCACAGATCGGACAGAAGCCATTTGCCGTCAATACGGAGTCCGCTTTGCACAAAATAATTGGGAGGGCATTGTAGCACAGCGAAATTTTGCACAGCAACTTGCTACAGGTCCTGTATTGTTGAACATAGATGCGGATGAACGGCTTAGTGATACACTCAGGGCTTCTATTCTTCAGGAAAAAGAAAAGGGATTTCCGCTGAAAGGATATACCATGAACCGACTTAATAATTATTGCGGGCAATGGATACGACACGGAGAGTATTACCCCGATCGTAAACTACGTCTGTATCATAAAGACGCCGGCAGGGTGGAAGGAAGTAATCCCCATGAATGGGTGCAGCTAAACGGAACTTATTCTACAAAAAGGCTGGAAGGAGATTTGTTGCATTTCAGTTTCCGAAGTTTCAGTGAGCATGTTGGGAAAATGAATCTTTTTAGTTCGGTAGCGGCTCAAACCTTATTTTTAAGAGGTAGAAAGCCATCTTACAGCAAGCCTGTTCTAAGTGCATTCTGGGCTTTTTTCAATGGCTTCTTTTTGCGAAGGGGTTTTTTAGATGGGTACTATGGGTATGTGATTGCCCGGAATAATGCCATGTACTCCTTTTACAAATATGCCAAGCTCAATGAATTGCACAAGGGAAAACCGATCTGAGAAAACGCAGAGATGAGTCTATGGTGTTTTTTCGGCACAGACAGGTTACTACGGTATACATTACAGTTAGATAGCCTTCATAAATGCAATGAATGAAAATTATATTGAAAACAGCATATCTCCTAAAAGCAAACGGGATGTCTTGTTTACTTTAGCAAATTGGCATTTTCGGTGTATTCCACCAGGTAATGATTGGGTTGAAATTCGGAAGCCCAATGGTACAGGACCTTATGGGGATGTTGGATCATCGTTGCGGAATCGGTTACATAGACTGCATGCGGAAAAATGCTGTCCATAAGAGGCACAATTCTTTTCTGCGCCACTTCAATGGTAAAGGATAGTCCGTCTGGGTTTCCATGTTCAGCACCCTTTTGCAGGTAAATGGGTCGCC
>JBGSNV010000322.1:0-9025 GCA_041739485.1 Chitinophagaceae bacterium | reverse complement strand
CGTTCCACTTGCCTGCTTGCTAACGCTGTGGCTATGCCAGGGCTCCGGGCGGCGATTTCGGCTACCTATACAGGTTGTCTGGAGGCAGGCACTTGAGGCGTCAGTTTCATGTGTGTATTTTTTAGTTTTAACCACCTGCGGTGGTATTTTAATTTTGCCACATGGGTCCGAACATTCGGACCGAAGGTTCGGACCGAAACTTCGGATCTCGAAGCCTTGGTTCGTGGCTCACGAACCAAGGCGGGAGTTTGGGTTGCGTGGGTCATGGTATGAATTTTTCAAATGTGGTTCCATTAAATTTATAGGCTCCGTTTTCGTGTGTTCCAAGCCATAGGTCACCGTTGTTGTCTTTATAAATACTGAATAGCGTAATGTCTTTTGAGTTTGCCTGAACGGTATAGTGCGTAATTTTCGCTCCATCATATTTCCAAACGCCATTACGATAGGTTACAAACCACAAATGATTATTGGTGTCCTTTGCAATGGATAAATACTCTTTAAGACCACTGGTATTTTTTCCGTCTAAACTGCCTATGCTTTCGTGTCTTGTATAAAAGGTATTGCTTTTTAATGTTGCAGGGTCGTAAACACTATAACGGTTTTCTGTATTGAACCAAAAGTCGCCATTTTTGTCCTCCGTGATTGAACGCACTCCGTTTGCCCCTTCATTTCGAAATTCAGTCACATCCTCTTCTGTAATCCATTCAAATGTTTTTCCATCGTATCGGCAAACTCCAACAGGGTTTGTTCCAAACCAAATATTTCCTTTTATGTCTTTATAAATACTGTAGACTCCAAAAGGATTGGGCAGGCTTGGTGGCTTAGGCAACTGCAATTTATATAAAGTAGTACCGTCATACCGATAAACATAATTTTCTAAAGCGTATGTATGTCTAAACCATAAATCTGTGGATTTAAGTTGCCAATCATTGCCGGGGACCGGAGCTAATGTTGTAAATGTATTTCCGTCAAACTTAACAATCGCAGGCTTTGGATAAAAACTAGCGAAGTATATGTTGCCGGATTCATCTTCTTTTATTTCATCAATTCTGTTGTTTGGCAAACCGTGACTTGTGTTAAAATTAACCAATGTCTTTCCATCGTATTTATACACTCCTGTTTCCCAGCTTCCAAACCAATAAATATGCTTCTTGTCCTGATAAAAAACCATTATATTATTTCCAAGTGCTTTTACGGTGTCGCCTTTTACCAATAGTGCTTTAAACGGATTCATGTTTTTTTTCTGATCAAAGGGCTGTCCATTGCACGATGTGAACAGCGTGAAAATACTCAGCAATAAAATGATGCTTAATTTCATGGTTGTCAGTTTGGTATTTGCAAGGTCGTCATAGAGTTAGCGCATAGTAAATTTTTATGGGTAAATTTAATTATTTCTTCTTAAGGTGACTGATTCTAAATAACGAGGTACTCGTAGTTACAAACAACTCCTTTTTATCTTTACCGCCCCAGGTCATGGAATGGATCCGCTCATTCCCAGTGATCCGCTTTATTTCATTTCGAAGCCTTAGTTCGTGGCTCACGAACCAAGGCGTGGTAATGGTGCGATTGCTTTTCTCCTTTACTTTTTTTCTTGATAAAAAAAGTAACAAAAAAATCAAGGCACAGCCAAGGCGTTTGCCGCAATGCTTTTGAAAAGATTTTTGGGATTAATAGTAAACAATAAGTTGCCGGAGGCGGCACCGCGGCCGGCAGCGTTTCAGGCTTTGTTTTCGGGCCGCTGTTTTAGGCATAAATGTTGCTATTATTTTTTGGCTTACCCTTTCCCATAGCCCGAAAACGCCATTCCACTTGCCTGCTTGCGAACGCTGTGGCTGTGCCGGGGGCTCCGGGCGGCGATTACGGCTACCTATACAGGTTATCCGGGGACAGGCAATTGAGGCATAAAATTCATGTGTGTATTTTTTAGTTTTAACCACCTGCGGTGGTTTTTTAATTTTGCCATGTTTTAATCCCGGCTTATCCGGGATGGGTCCGAACCTTCGGACCGAACCTTCGGATCTCCAATACTCATTCGTGCTGGGTGTGTCATAGCTCGTGGGGATTTATGCAGAGCATTTTTATTTTTTTAATGGTCTGCATGATTGTTAATTCATGGTTGTCAGTTTGGTATTTGCAAGGTCGTCATAGAGTTGCCGCTTCGATAAATTGTATAGGTAAATTTAATCATTTCTTCTTCAGGTCACTGATTCTATATAACGAAGTACTCGTAGTTACAAACAACTCCTTTTTATCTTTACCGCCCCAGGTCATGGAATGTATCCGTTCATTCAGCGTGATCCGCTTTATTTCCTTTCCCTCAGAATCGAGCACCAGGATTTCCCCTTCGGCCAGATATACATTTCCCTCGCTGTCGGAAAGATTGCTGTACTCTCCCCGGGCTATAAATTTTGTTTTTTCAGCAAGCATGCCCCGGTTATTTACTTTAAACCGGTACGTGATCTTTGTGTCTTCATGGGTTACATACACCGGTGCGGTTTGGTTGGGACGAACGGCCATCAGTTGTACGGAGCGACCGAGATCAAAACTATTGGGTATGATGGTGACCCCATCCGGTGCAAGAAAGCTCTTTTCGGCCATGCCAGAAACAACATCATCAAAATTTCCCCGCCAGCGGTGGGTAGGGTAGATGACCCGTTCTCTGTTTTTTACTTCATTTGTTGGAACCAATTTCAGTACCTGCATATTATCTCCTATGCCGGGCGCAATAGCATAGGCTACAACCGCCCAGCCCCCGTTTCCCCAGCCACTGTAATATGGATTATTGTCGGGCAGTGTTTCAATGTTGTTGGGGGGTGCTTGATCGGTAAAGCCGGGTTGTGGATCGTAGCGGCAGACCACCAACAAATTGTCGCGGGTATCTACGGCCAGCGAAAAGGGTTTATAGGGGAAATCGGCGTAGATGGACAAACTACTCGTTTCGGCAGACCATTTGTACACCCGCTTCTGCTGGTTTTCGCAGAAGTAAACATTTCCTTTACTATCCGAAACAGCACCGGTGGCAAACTCATAGCCAAAGCCTAAGGTCTCCCCAACCAAAGCAGCCGATTCCTTTTTGTTGGCTTTTTCCTCGCCGGTAACGGTCACCCTGGCAAAATCTCCGGGGTAAACGACCAGGTTTTTATCCATATCGAACAGGGTACGCTCCGGCAGTTGCAATACCTGCGTCCAGCTGCGCATGTTGTAAAAATCAATCCGCTGACTGTTGGATATTTTTACACCCCATTGCCTTGGGGTATTGACCCGGATAACGCGGTACATCCAGAAATTGGCGAATAGCAGGTCCCGGCAATCGTTTATATCCAGCGTTTGGGCCTTTTTACCCTCTGCGCCTTCTTCCTCAAATTGAAAAGCGTAGAAGTTCCAATTGGCCACCCCGTTTAACCGGGCTTCCTGCCGAACGTGGTGCTCCAACGACATGGCAAACACCCTTCCCGGGGTTGCCGTATGGCTGACATATAACCCTGCACTCGCATAAGGGTTGGCCGTCCAGATATTGTTGAGTATGCCACCCCCCTGATTGGTGACCCACAGGCTCCAGTACTGATTGTCCCAGGCCAGGTCCATGCCGCGGGAATATACAGGCTCCTGAGGACTACTGATTTTTTGTACCGGCCGGCCAATAACAGGCGGATCTCCCGGTTTGGGCATATCGCCGTGTCCCCCCACAAATTTCACATCATTCACCAGAGATGTTTCATCCGCCATCCACTTCAAACCCACTGCCCGATTGTTGTAGCCTCCCGTATTAATCCCAATGCCGCTGATGATATTGTTACTCCCTTCAGAGGATTCCACTACCGGCACAGGTGACCCAAAGCCGCTGAAATTTACCTCGCTTTCTGTAAGTATGATTTGCGTGGCGTAGGGATGCAACCCCACCAACACAGACCCTTTCTGCAGTTTGATGGTTTGGGTAACCCGGTACCAACCTGTAGGCAGGAAAACATTTTTGTGCCGGGCAAGGGCGTTTTTGATGGCCTCCGTATCGTCTGTAAGACCATCGCCCAGGGCACCGAAATCTTTCACATTTACCCAGGTATCCATGGGGGGTAGATCGGGTATGACTTTCCCTGATTTCTTGGGTACCCGCGGAATGGCTGCTATATCGGTGAGGGTTCTGTATGCCACTTTATCTGCCATATCGTCCATCACGAGGCCGTGAACAAAATGATGGATGACGTAGGTATCGGTTTTTCCTTTGATACCGGTTCCGCCGGGAGAAAAAAAGACCGGTTCGGCCACCTTGTTGCAGGTTATCCTGAAGAGGTTCACCTGACTGCCCGTTTCCTTTTCAACCCCTATGACCACTCCTTTCTGCACATTTTCAAAATGGCAGTCTTCCATGAACAACCTGTCGGCAACGCCCTCGGGCAATTCAACCGCCACAGGAGCATCCTTCACCTGCATAGATACAATGGTCATTCCGGTATTCCGGCTGATGACGGCTGCCTTTCGCTGACCTTCGAAATACAGGCCAATCATCATCACTGGCCAACCGGGGGAGCTCCGCGAGGAAGATATCCCATAATCACCGCCGTAAAATTTCAGGTCTTCTACTTCATTGCCGAGGTCATATATTCCGGCGAATCCATCCCCGATATAAAAGTCGCAATGGCTTACAAAACCATGCTGGGCAAAATGGGTGCGCAGCGCAATGGCTTTCGGGTTGCCTTTTTCTATCCGGAAATTGATGTTGGAGATAGCACTGTAAAAGGTACCCGCTCCCGCATCTGCCGGTGGTTGCCCGGGTTCTACAAGGTTATTGGTAAACCAGAACATATAATTATTTTCCGACTGATAACCCGGGGTATTTTGCCCTAAGATAAATTCCGGGCGGTTGGGGCCCACCCCGATGATGCGGATGGCCTTGGGCACATAGATGGTCTTGCTGATCAGGTATTTCCCTTCCGGAATGAACAGCACGCCAAAATTATTTTCCTGCTTCAATTGGTTGATGGCCCGCTGCAAGGCTTCTGATACATCCTGTTTTCCATCGGATTTTATATGAAACCTTTCGGCACTGAAGCATAGCGCCTGTGGGTCATCGGGCAACTGATTATATACCGATTGTGCATTCATGATTTGATGGGTAAAAACGAGTATGGTGAAAAGTAACCCTTGTTTTGTCATATGTATATTTTAAGAGGTAACCACCTGCGGGGTAAAAGTATTGGTTAAATCCTACATGATGCATTTCTGTTCGGGATGGGGATGAAGGAGAATGGGGATGAAATGGGGTTGCCGGTTGAAGGGGTTGCGATATACATACCGGCAAACCGAATCAAATGTCAGGTAGCGTTATTCATACCGGGATTTATGAAAATCATAAACATGGCTTAGTTAAGTCGGTTTGAAAACAGGGCTTTTGATTCATTGAATATTTTATCCACTAAATGGCTTTAGTTGCGAGCTGAGCGCCGGCATTGGATCGTGGCTCACAAACCAAGGGGTGTAAAGTGCTTGACTTTGCTGCTTCATTCATACCTAGGCCCGCCAGCCTAATCCTTCTGCTTATAAGAGTAATATGAAAAAACCAAATAAACAAATACTGGCAGCTACTTGTGTTACTGAGAAAGAAATTTTTAAAGCCTTTTCAAGGCAAAAGAAAAGCAGGGCATAGAAAATCCATGTAATAATTAGGGTGTTTTCACGGTATTTTATTTTTAGATATTCTCCTATATTTGATACTAAATTCTACAAAATGAAAAAGGCATATTACTTTTTATCCTTTGTATTCTTTATTCTTTCAGCAAGTGGGCAAGATGCTGATACTACCATATACGCAAGAAGTAGGATGATTAATGGGCGGGTTGAAGATAGTATCCTAGCTTATAGGACTAGACATTTAGAGAAAATAACATCCCAAGGAGGTTCTATTTTCTATTCTAAGGAGGCATTTGCTTCCTATATGGAAAAGGCATTTACGCAGGTTAACTTTAATAGGTTAAATGTGGCCGAAGGCAATTCTGCATCAGTAGAATTTAAAGATGGAGATACTAAAATGAATCTTTCCATTGCAGGGAGGCACAAGCTTTTGACATACACCCTGGGAACGACTGTATCCATCTCTGACAAATCCGGCACCTTGTTTTCAAAAGAAAAACCCACAAGTGGAACTGGGTTTAACTTCGGCCTGTCGCGCCTTTTAAAAACAAATAATAGTTTAGAATTTGATGGAGATGTTCAAAGCTTGATTCCCTTATTTCGTAAAATGGCGCTGGACAGTGTGTCAAATAATTTTGGAATGGGTGATTCAATAAAACTTGAAGAACTTATCATGGAGTTTGAAAAAACTGAAAATGAAATTAAAAACAAATATCAGCTGTTACAAAAGCTGGTATCTGAACAATCAAAGGTTAAAGGAAGGGATACTTTAATTAAAAAAACCAATAATGAATTATTGGAGCTAATAGGCAAGAGAGAGAAGTCCTACAAACAATTAAAGCCACTTTTGGCTACAACTTCATGGAAGGTTTACGATAAACGCTTTAAAAAGGCGGCTCTCGCTGCGGACATAGCTAGTATGATCAATGCCGGTGGTATCTACCACTATAGGTTAAATTGGTTGGCCTTTCAGGGAGGCTATAAGCGAAATACTTATGCAACATACAATGATGATCTTAAATTTGACGAAAGAATAGGTAAAAAAAACGCCGATATATGGAATGGACAGGTGAGTTATAATTTTTATTGGCAGGAAACCCCATACCAAATTGAAAGAGCAGGAAGGTCGTTTTTCTCTTCTTGTTTTTTCAGCATGGTATATGGAATTTCTACGGGCAATTCGTACGATTTACTGGATCAAACCACATTAAATATTATTAGCGAAACACGGCAATCAGATACATTGTATCAGTTTGTAACATCTGGAAATTATAGAGATATTACTAAGGTCAATTTTACCAAGAATATAGTACATAAGCCTGGTGTCCAATTTTCATCTTCCTTTGGGAAGAATCAATTTATGGGAATGAATGTTTTACTGAATGGTGAGTTTGCAGGCACAAATCAACCAGTTTACAATTTTCGGGGAGGACTACTTTTCCATTTTAATGATTCCAATGACGAAAAGTCAAAAGTGAATTTTGAAATTTTTCTTGCATTCAGCGATATGGCAGATATTAGAAAAATTGGTGGGTCTGTTTGGGAACGTAGAGAAATAGGTATCACCACAACAGTTCCATTCTCAAAAGTATTTTTTAACTAATAATTTATTATTCTATGTCATGGAAAGTTTTTTGTAATGACCATCATCGGTCTTTGGGTGAATACAACACCAAATCTGAAGCCAATACGGTTCGTAGTACATATGAAATGGCAAATCCAAATTGCGATGTTTCTGTTACTGGCACTCAGGGTTGGCAGTTGCATTCATTAATAGCATCAACTTCAGGCGATGCAAGTACCTGGCAAGTTGATTTAGGTGATAATTCAACTCTTATCGGCCTATACCCTTCAAAATCAGCGGCATTAAAGTCTTTAAAGAAAATGGAGCAACAATTCCCAACTGACATGATTGCACTTATGAAATTTTAACGATTCCACTAAAATTTAGAGACCCGGTGTAAATTCAGTATGTGTTCACTATGCAAAGTCAAATAACACTTATTGCTAAAATCAATAATGTAATAGCATATAGAGAATTACCGTTAACTAAATAGTTGAATTTTTTTTAACTATTGGTTTATTGGATTAAACCTATTAAGTTTATGTTGAATTCATTGCTTTAATTTATCAAATTCTTAAAATTAGTTTCAAAAATTAATTTATTCAAATGGAACAGAATGTTTTATCTAATGTCGGATTACTAATACTAAATGTAATTGGATTAATCCTTTTAGTTTTTGTGATATTCAGGATTGGAAAATCCATTTTCAGCAATCATGATCAATTTTATACAGAACGCATATGTGCCTTCTGTGTTGCATTTATTCTCTATGGTCGATCCATTGTTGAAACTTTAAAATATTCAACAAGGCTTTTTATTGTAAATATTCAAAATTTGATACCAGAAATACTAAATTCAAAAAAGGAGCAAGAAAAATATAATATAATTTCATTTGACCAATTATTTGATAAAATTAATTTTTTCAATATTGGCTTGGCTATTGTGATCTTTTTTCTTTCATTCATTATTTTCAAGCTAATATTCAAGGAAATAAGAAATGATGAAGAAAAATCAGAACTTCCTAATAATCGGAAGTTTGCTATATATAATCTTGTCTTAATTTCAATATTAGCATTTAGTTTATTCTTGGTGGTTAGTGTTTGTATAACAATACCATATTTTAGACAATCAGGGCCATCAAACATATTTACATTAGCTAGACTTGAAAATGACCTGAATACATATTCCACAAAGGATTCTATAAAATTATCATTTGGTCAAAGCCCTTCTCCTTTAATTGAATTAAATGATATAACAAGTGATTCAAATTTAAATGAAAAATTTACTAATATACCACAAAAATATAAAGATGAAATTAATTATTTAATCCAGGATGCTAACAAAGAAATTATAATTAATAATAACTCAAGGGAACGATTGAGAATAGAAATTGATAACATGGTAAAAACCTACCTTGGTAATGAAAATAAATATAAAGGTCAATTAAAAATTAATTTCGAAAAACAATCATCATCATTAACTACAGATTTAGCAGATTTATTTACAGCCACTCTTCAATATTTTTCATATTATATTGAAAATCAAAGAGCGGGATTAAATTATTCCAGACAAATTCTTGATTCGGACGATTCATATAATACATCTAAAATTAAAGAGTTCAAAATTTCACTCAAAAACTATTTAAAAAATATTGGTACACCACAAAGTGATTCGTTATTTTTAGGAAGAATTACCTCTCAATTATCATTATCTCACTATAACTATAACTTAAATAATTACAATTTTAGTTTAAATATGCCCAAAGCGAGTAAAGATGGTTCAGAATGGGGATTTTTTGGGAAAATTGCAAGATATCTTATAACAACACAATCTCAG
>JBGSNV010000321.1:0-3817 GCA_041739485.1 Chitinophagaceae bacterium | reverse complement strand
AATGACGGTTGAAAAGTTGCAGGCAGAGCCGGAGAAGGATGATTTACTGAGCAATGCGATGATGCTGAACAATGAGGTAAGGTTTTCGG
This sequence comes from Chitinophagaceae bacterium, assembly GCA_041739485.1. Classification (GTDB taxonomy): domain Bacteria; phylum Bacteroidota; class Bacteroidia; order Chitinophagales; family Chitinophagaceae; genus Phnomibacter. The sequence continues at coordinate 3,728 of JBGSNV010000321.1, read as the reverse complement.
AAGAGGGATTACTGGGCGATTCTACCGAAACTGCATTGGTAGATCATGCGATTGAAAAGGGGCATTCAAAAGTAGATGCAGACAAGCATTTTCCACTGGTGCTAAAACTGCCATTCGATTCGGTAAGGATGCGGATGAGTACCTTGCATCGTTATGGAGATAAATGGATATTGTTTGTAAAAGGAGCACCAATAAAGGTGACGGAGGTTCTAAATGAAAAATATAGACAACAGGTGCCTGCATGGCTGGATCAAAATAAGGCATGGGCAGCGGAGGGTTTAAGGGTTTTGTTTTTTGCCTACAAAGTATTCGACCAGGATCCGGGAAATATAAAAGAGGATGCGGAAAAGGAGCTGGATTTTTTGGGTATGGCAGCCATGATAGATCCACCAAGAGAAGAAGTGGTGGCAGCCATACAGGAATGTAAAACAGCCGGTATTAAAACGGTGATGATCACCGGCGATCAGCCATTAACGGCTACGGCGATCGCAGAACGATTGGGGATGATTGAAGCCGGACACAAGGGAGTGGTAACCGGTGCAGATCTTGAAAAGCTTTCACCAGAAAATTATAGCAGCCTGGTAAAAACGACTTCTGTTTACGCCAGGGTTTCGCCGGAGCAAAAGTTAACCATTGTAAAAACGCTGCAGGCAAACGGAGAGTTTGTAGCCATGACCGGAGATGGGGTAAATGATGCTCCCTCGTTGAAGCAATCGGATATTGGTGTAGCCATGGGGATAACAGGCACGGATGTATCGAAAGAAGCTGCTGATATGATTCTGCTGGATGATAATTTTGCTACCATTGTAAAGGCAGTTAAAGAAGGCAGACGAATTTACGATAATATCCGGAAGTTTATTTTATATGTACTCTCCTGCAATCTTGCTGAAATCCTTACGATCTTTTTTGCACCCATACTTGGTTTTGCAATACCGCTATTGCCAATCCATATTTTATGGATCAACCTGGTAACAGATGGCTTGCCGGGGTTAGCGCTTGTAGCAGAGCCAGCAGAAGCTGATGTGATGCAGCGGAAACCTAGGCCACCCAAAGAAAATTTATTTGCCGGCGGATTGATTGTCCGGATTGTATGTTCTGGAATATTTTTAACCATCGCATCTATTGCAGTTCAATGGTGGGCGGTTAAACAAGGATATGATGTAAAATCGCAACAGACGATGGTTTTTACTACCCTCTGCTTTGTGCAATTGGGGAATGCACTTTCAGTTCGATCAGCCCACAAGATCATGTTGTCAAAAAGCTTTTTTGCCAACAAAGGAATGTGGGGTGCAATAGTCGGCACGGTTGGCCTTCAGTTATTAATTGTGCACGTACCCTTTCTACAACCAATATTTAAAACGGCCGGTTTAGGATGGGATGCAGCAATTGTAATATTGATTGTAACTGTTGTTTGTATTGTTTGCATTGAGTTGCTGAAGTTTTTTTACAGAAAGAAATAAAGGAATCAAAGGTTTGCAGGGACGTAAAACCTATTACTGGCTTTTATTTTCGTGGTGTTGGTATCATTTCATTTAAGTAAATAGGAAAATAATCCATAATAAATTTTGCAGAAATGATTAACCTCCTATCTTTGCAGTCCGAAATAAAAAAAGGGAGTTTAGCTCTCCCGATAGCAATCGGGATGGTTTAGAAAATATTGGGAGTTTAGCTCAGTTGGTTTAGAGCATCTGCCTTACAAGCAGAGGGTCGGCGGTTCGACCCCGTCAACTCCCACTTAAAAATGAAGCAGTTATGATTTTATCGTAACTGCTTTTTTGTTATTTGCACAAAATTTGCACAAAATCAGCTGAATACCGAACTGCAAAGAACTAATTATTAATATTGTTATCATATACAAGATAAGAAAAATTTCCTTTGAGTTAATCTTTCTATGCTGGCATTATCTAATGTTCAAATGAAATTTAAGACAAAAAAATGGCAGAGATCTTTGAAGGATTCTGCCGTAAAAATTCTAAATAATCAGTTTTTGTTTCTCCAATTGCTTCATCTTAATGTGTTCCAACACTTCAGATCGCATAAAGTAAACCCGCCCTTTTTGCTTGTGTGATGGTAATCCTCTTTTTATCCAATCATGTAGAGTAACCAAAGAAATGTCAAGGAAAGAAGCAATTTCTTTTCGGGAGACCAATGGTTCTGCACCATCCAATCCAGGGCTATTTGAAAATTTTGTTTCTTCAAAATACTCCTTCATTGCTTCCTTCATCCACTGCTTAATTTCTTTTTCTACTGGAATTAAAATAGTTTCCATGTTTATAATCTTTGTTTCACGTTAATAATACTTCCTGACTATTCATTTGCCGATATACACCAAACTCCCCAAAAAATGATTAAACGACGGCACGTACTTAATATAACCATACTCGTGTAATTCCCGAATACTTCGATGATAAGTTGCAGGCCCGGATATTTTACAAGAAGGCATGATGTCCCGGCTAAAAACACATAGTGGATTTATCTGGCTGTTAGCATACCAATAACTTACCAAAGACACATACAGACTAATATGAGCCGTATTGATCCGTGGATCGTCTTTTACATTTTCGATAAAATTACTCACCAATTCTATTTGGGTTGGAGTATCAGTTGTTGCTTTCATAAAACACATTTTCACTTACACCTTTTGAAAAATAATATACAATCAGTTAGGAAATGCTTTGGCTTTTTTTACGGGTTCTCTTTTGTGCCTGTTTTGGAAAGTCGCCTCCTTCATCATCACCAGCCTTATCTTTTTTAATTGATTCTTTTTTTGCCTCCTGTTTTTCGGTTTGTGTTTCTCCTGGTTTTTCATAAAGTGTTTGAGCATTTAAACGTTTCATACTGCTATCATAAAGATTGATGGATTTAAATTGTGGTGCCGCCTCAATAAAAATCTTTTGTTCTTTTCCTTCATGCTGTATGGTTGAAGATTGGCGGTTGCCTCTTTGCAAAGATTCGATCAGCCTGCCTTTATCTACTTCGTAGGCTAGTTCTTTTATTGGATGTTTGGCCAAAGTTTTTTCAAGATCGAAACCATAATTCTGGTGAAACTTTTTTACTTCAAAGTTTCCATTCTTATCGATTGTTTTAAAATCCAACTGCAACCATGCCTTGTATTTTTCATCCTCTTTACTGGGCTCTTGCCCCCAGGCGCAGGAATGAGGCAGAGCTAAAGGGTTGGTTTCCTGTGCAGGCATTGTAACTAATCTTCCCAAAAGATTGTATTCAATGAGGCCAAGGTAACGAATGTGTGCCTCCAATAGCCAACATTGTTATGCGCTATGCAAGCGGTGGCTGTGTAACCCGTCTCCCGAACCTTGTTTAATAATAACCGGATTTTGCAGAGAAATCTTTACCTGATTGTAGACTCCGGAACATGTTGACCCACCTCCTTTTTTAATTTCAAAAAGGTTTGGTTTGATTATTCCGGGATGTTGACATAATAGTGCATGTTAACTTAATCGAAACAATCATGTGCAACGCTACTTTTTATATCGGTAACAATTATTGTGAACCCTTAAATACATTTATAATTGAATGAGAATTAAAATAACTTACAATCTAGAAAATAGGAATAAGATGATAGCATGCACCTAAAACAAGAACTTATTCAGCAAATAAAGTCCATCATTGCCACAGCGAAGGACAGGGCTATCCGATCGGTAGATACCGAACGGGTGCTGATGTATTGGCAGATAGGCAAGGTTATTTTGGAGGAAGAACAGGAGGGA
>JBGSNV010000223.1:0-17457 GCA_041739485.1 Chitinophagaceae bacterium | reverse complement strand
TACCCCCTTCAATTTGCTTTTTGATATCATTTAATTGCTTTGCAGTATAGCTTTCAATTTCACGATCAGGCTTTGGATAAATCACAATCTGCCCAACTTCAAGCTCACTTTCATAAAACGGGAGACTGTCTTTGGGGATCTCTCCCCAATAGGATTTCACCTCAATAGGAGTCATTTTTACATTCTCAAGGATCTTACCCCGCATCCGGTTGGCAAGTTCTCTTTCTCTAAAAGGCACTTTGAAATCATCCTTCAATTGATAAATCGTACGACCCGATATCTCTTCAAGCGCCTGGGCACTGCCGTACATTTGCATAAAACCGCGGATCTGATTATCGATCTGCGATTCAATTTCTTCATCGTCAACCTGTATAGAGTCCTTTTCGGCCTGAAGCACCAACGCTTTTTTTATAAGCTCTGATTCAAGAATAACACATTCTGCATTCTCAGGAAGTTGTCCTCCCTGCCGCTGAATATCCGCCATCGAGTTCATGACATCACTTTTCAGGATGATCCGATCTCCCACTTTACCAATAATCTTATCAGCAACCACCCGCTTTACCTGAGCCTGAGCAAGACCTGTAAATAAAAGGGCCACCACAAAAAGTACTCCGATCCTATTTGATATTTTCATAACCTTCATTATTCCTTCAAAATTAACGGGTTCACTTCCACATCCGGAGATTCCCCTAAGAATTTAACAATGTAAAAATCCCGCAAGACCAATGCCCTGCGGGATTCAATGCCTTTAAAAGGCTTTATCTATTATTTCAGGAAAGGAAAACCAAGCAAGGGGTCTGTTCTTAACCATGTTCAGTTTCCCGTTTATGTTCACCACTCAACCTTAGAGTGTTCTTTTCACTTCATCTTCTTCAATAGCTACAAGGGTATCTCCTACCTGCAAATCAATAAAGTTCTTAATGGTAAGACCACACTCGTAGTTATTAACCACTTCCTTCACATCATCTTTATAGCGCTTAAGGCTTCCCAGTTCAGCAAAGGCTCCTTCTGTACGCGGGTAGATCAATACGCCATCGCGGAAGAGACGAATCTTGGCATCGCGCTTCAGGCGGCCATCCAGTACATAACAACCGGCAACGGTGGCTTTATCAAACTTATACACTTCTCGAACTTCAACAGTTGCTACTTCTTTCTCTTCAATTTTGGGTTCAAGCAATCCTTCCATCGCGCTTTTGATATCTGCAATAGCGTTGTAGATGATGGAATACTGTTTGATCTGAATCCCTTCGACCTCTGCAAGTTTGGAAGCCTGCAGGTTAGGACGTACATTAAAGGCCATGATGATTGCATCGGAAGCACTTGCAAGCGTTACGTCGTTTTCGCTGATAGCACCTACCCCTTTCAGGATAACATTCACCACGATTTCCTCGGTACTCAGCTTCTGCAAGCTATCGCTCAAGGCTTCTACCGAACCATCCACGTCACCCTTGATGATCACATTCAACTCTTTAAAGTTGCCAAGCGCCAAGCGACGTCCGATTTCATCGAGCGTAATATGCTTACGGGTACGCATGCCCTGTTCACGAAGAATCTGTCCGCGCTTATAGGCTGCCTGCTTGGCATCACTTTCCTCATCAAATACCTTGAACTTCTCTCCTGCCTGCGGGGCTCCGTTCAGTCCAAGGATGAGTGCAGGAGAAGAAGGCCCTGCTTTCTCAATTTTTTCGTTGCGCTCATTGAACATGGCTTTTACGCGACCAAAATAAGGACCGCTCACCACCACGTCTCCAATCTCAAGCATACCATTTAATACAAGTACAGTGGTTACATAACCACGACCCTTATCGAGGGTGGCTTCAATAACGGTACCGGTACCCATTCTATCCGGATTGGCTTTCAATTCCTGAATTTCCGCTTCAAGCAGAATCTTTTCGAGCAAAAGATCAATATTCAATCCTTGCTTGGCACTGATTTCCTGGCTTTGAAACTTACCGCCCCATTCTTCTACAAGAATGTTCATGCTGGCAAGTTGTTCATATATTTTCTGAGGATTTGCTCCGTCTTTATCTATTTTGTTTACAGCAAAGATCATGGGAACATTGGCTGCCTGAGCGTGACTGATGGCTTCTCTTGTTTGAGGCATCACCGCATCATCTGCTGCAATCACAATCACTGCAATATCGGTTACCTTGGCACCCCTTGCCCGCATCGCGGTAAAGGCCTCGTGGCCCGGTGTATCGAGGAAGGTTACTTTTTTACCACTAGGTGCAGTTACCTCATAAGCTCCAATGTGCTGGGTAATACCACCGGCCTCACCCGATACCACATTGGCATTTCGGATAAAGTCAAGCAATGAAGTTTTACCATGGTCAACGTGACCCATGATGGTTACAATCGGCGCTCTTGCAACGATATCATCCGCCTCATCCACTTCGTCGTCCTCATCCTCAATATCCTGATCTTCCAATCCGACAAACTTCACATCAAACCCAAATTCATTGGCTACAAGTTCAATAACCTCTGCATCAAGTCGTTGGTTGATAGATACCATGATACCAAGACTCATACACTTGCCAATAACCTCGGCAAAGTTTACATCCATCAACGAAGCCAATTCGCTTACGCTGATAAATTCTGTCAATTCGAGCAGGTTATCTACAACCCCATCGTTTTGGGCTTCAGCCATTTCCCGACGTTTATCGCGTCTTGCTCTGGCTTTCATGCCTTTTCCAGGGCGGTTACCTCCGGAGAGACGTGCCTGTGTCTCCTGTAATTTTCTTTGGATTTCTTTTTCGTCAATGATCCGGTCATCTCTGCGAGCCGGTCCACGATCATTCCCGCGACCCGGAGCGCCGCCACCCCTGTTGGGAGTACCTACACCACCCCGATTCGGCGTACCAACGCCACCCCTGTTGGGGCCACCGCCGCCGGTGTTGTTTCCACCTCGGTTGTTTCCTCCTGGTGGCAATGGACGACCTACACCGCCTCCGCCGCCCTGATTTTCTCTGCGGGCAACAGGAATACGGGCTCTTTTGCGTTTTTCACGTTCAGAGGGCCCTTTGGGTCGGGTGTCATTGTCTTTAGGTAATTCAATTTTACCGATAATCTTCGGTCCGGTCAATCTTTCAGCTGAAATATTGGTAATAACCGGCTGAGAATTTTCGGGAGTTGATTCTGGTGTTGTAACCGATTTTGCCTCAATACCTGTAGGAACAGATACAACCTGCTGTGTATTGACAGGCTGTGGTCTTGGTGTTTCTTCAGGTCTTGCAGGCTTTTTATATTTATCCACCTTCGGAGCACCCTTTTTAGGTCGGGTACTTGAATCGATGGAAGCAAGATCAATTTTTTTGATGATTTTAACCCCTTCTACTTCAGGAGCTTCAATCCTTGTAATTTCCGGAGCAGTGGGTTTTTCCACTTCCTTAGGCAGTTCCTGCACAGGTTCAGGCTGCTTTTGTTCAGGCTCTGCTTTTTCAGCTTCTACTGGTACTTCTGGAGTCTTTTCCTTTGTTTCAGTTTTTTCTTCGGGCACAACTTCCACTACTGGTGCAGGCACGGTCACTTCCTGTACAGGAGGAGCAGGTTGCTCAACCGGCTTTTCAGGAATTACCTCCACTGCATGGGGAACAAATTCCTCAACGGGTTCTGCATGCGTTTCCTGAGGAATAACGGCGACAGGTTCTGGTGTGGGTTCAACTACGGGTAAAGGTGCAGGTGCTACCGGTTCTATCAACGGAGCAGCTTCAGGGATTTCTCCAATGATTTCCTTATCCTTGTCGTGGCTGACTTTCTTCTCTTCTTTCCGGAAATGCACTTCCTCTTCTTCGCGCCGGCGTCTGGATTCTCCGGAAGCTCCCTTTGGCAAGTCAATGAGGTCACTCTTTGCTTTGGCAACTTTGTCGCCCTGGAATTCCTTTTGCAAAGCCTGATACATATCTATAGATAATTTTGCCGTTGGCTTCAATTCATCACGATTGAAACCTTTGACAGCTAAAAAATCCACCAATGTATCCTGCCCTACATTAAACTCCTTTGCGGCAGCCAATAAGCGGGGTAATTTAATTTCTACTGACATTCACTCCTCCAAAACCATTCTGTAACAAACGGTTCATGATTTATTATAAGTATTCAAAAAAAGCTTTATAGTAACCTCATAAGCATGAAATTATTTAAATTTCCTTATTCGGCATCCATTTCTTCCTGCAAAATTCTCCGTACTTCAAGTATGGTTTCCTTTTCAAAATCAGTTCTGCGTTCCAGTTCTTCAGGACTCAGAGCGAGTACAGCTCTTGCCGTATCACAACCAATCCTCTTCAGGGTACTGATGATCCACTCGTCAATTTCATCGGCAAATTCATCAATTCCCACATCAAATGCATCCTCGTCTTCCTCAATATCGCGGAACACATCGATATCAAGTCCGGTCAATTCGCAGGCTAGTTTGATGTTCACTCCTCTTTTACCAATCGCAAGACTAACCTGATCGGGTGGTAAAAACACATCAGCATGTTGTCTTTCCTGATCAATGACCATCCGGCTTATTTTTGCCGGGGTAAGAGAACGCTGCACCAACAGATTGATATTATTGGTAAAATTAATCACATCTATGTTCTCATTTTTCAATTCCCGTACAATTCCGTGAATCCGGCTACCCTTCATACCCACGCAAGCTCCAACCGGGTCAATACGATCATCAAAACTTTCCACCGCCACTTTGGCTCTTTCGCCCGGTTCCCGAACAATTTTCCGGATAGTAATCAATCCATCGAAAATCTCAGGAACCTCAATTTCGAGCAATTTAGCCAAAAATGATGGATGCGTCCTGCTGAGGATTATAACAGGCATATTATTTTTTAGTTCCACTTTTTTCACTACCGCGCGGATAGGCTCGCCTTTTTTGAAAAAATCCTGCGGAATCTGCTCACTTCTTGGCAAAAGCAACTCATTGCCTTCTTCGTCAAGCAATAAGATTTCCTTACGCCATACCTGATAAACCTCGGCACTGATGATCTCACCAACACGGTCGGCATATTTTTTTACAAGAATATTCTTTTTCAGATCTCCGATCCGGCTTGCAAGCGTTTGCTTGGCAGCGAGAATGGCTCTTCTTCCAAAATCAAGGAGATCCACTTCCTCAAAAAGCTCTTCCCCAACTTCAAAATCGGGTTCAAGTTTAATGGCGTCCGAATAGGCAATTTCCTCATTAGGATCCATCACATCTCCATCTTCCACAATCATGCGTCGACGGATAATTTCAAGGTCTCCTTTTTCAGCGTTAACAATTACATCGAAATTTTCGTCTGCTCCATATTTTTTCCGAAGCAATGTTTTAAAAACATCCTCCACCACTTTCATAAGGGTAGGACGATCAATTTGTTCTTCGTCCTTAAACTCCTGGAATGCGTCTATGAGATTAATACTTGCCATCTTTTATTGTCAATTGATAATTGAAATCTTTTAAAATTTTACTTCAACCGCTGCTTTTTTTATTTCAGTAAACAACAGGTTGTGTTGTTGAACAATCATTTTTTTACCCTTTCCTTCGGTGGTTTCAAGGACAATCCCCTCCACCGTACTTTCTTTCAGCAATCCTTCAAGCCGGGTGTCATCTGTTTTTGTAACAGCAAGATAGCGGCCGACGTTTTTTATATATTGCCGGTTCAGCAAAATAGGTTCGCCAATACCCGGGCTACTTACTTCCAAAGAAAAATCGCCATCTACAAACATGGCTGCCTCTTCTATCAGGTGGTACAGTTTTCGGTTTACCCGGATACATTTTTCAATGGTAATCCCTTCGTTGGTATCAATAAATACCTTGATATTATTGGTAGGTTTTATTCGGACCTGCACCAAAAATACCTCTGGATACTCCTTTAAAATCTCCTCTAAATACCCTTCAATTTGCTGTATCATGTCAGCCGGATTCCCCTTGTTTATGTAAAAATGGCCCGCCGAAAAACGGGTAGAAACCTCCACAAATCAAAAGGGAACGGTATCCGTTCCCTTCCTCTTACTCGATATTCCTTTGCAAATGTAGGTATAAGGCACTTATTTTACCAAAAAAAAGTAGAAACTGCAAAAAGGGTGGCTCAAAAGAAAGCCAATTACTGATTTTTGTAAGCTTAATTGGTTCCCGAAAATTTAACAGGAGTTCAGAACGCAGGAATTTTATCTTTGTCAGACCATGAGTTATTTTTTCTACGCGCTAATTGCTTTCCTGATGTTTCGGTTCATTACCGGTTTTGTATGGCCTGTTTACAAGGCAACTAAAGCGGCTAAAAAGCAATTTGAACAAATGAAAACGCATGCGCAAAGCAATAATCCCTTTGAAGAGGAAAAGCCCTTTAACAGGAATTCATCTAATGAGGAAAAGCCAAAATTTGATATCGGTGGGGAATATATTCCGTACGAGGAAATAAAAGACAAATAAAGTAGTTCCCCATTATCTCAATAGCATCACACTTCCTTTGGTGCTGATCACATTTCCCTGATCACATTCCGCATCAATAATATAAATATAATTACCGGAACCCTGAGGTTTCCCATTGATGGAACCATCCCAACCGAAATTCCGGTCGTTCGGAGTAATATTATATCTCTCATAAATCATCTGCCCGTAGCGGCTGAAAATCTGAAACCTTTTGATCAACGCAACACCTCTCGTAAGCGGATAAAAGAAATCATTCAGATTATCGCCGTTTGGTGTAAATGCGGTTGGCATTAACAGGTTTGCCGGATCACATTCTATCGTAATCTGCAAACTATCACTTGCTTCGCAACCATCCCCGTTTCTGACATTTACCACAATAAGTCGGGTTTCAATTGCCCTGCCGGTAGGATTAGCACAATTAGCACAATTAAGCTGCGAGGCAGGAAACCACTGATAGATAGAAACATCAGGACTATACGTAGGATTGAGAGAGAAAGGTGCGTCGTATTTGAGAAGCAAATCCGGGCCGGCATCCACTGTTGGTTGAGGAGCAATAGATATAACAACATCTGCGCTATCCGGATAGCAGCCCGCTGAATCAACTACATTTACCTGATAGGTGGTGGTAACAAATGGTGTCGCCACAGGATTAAAGATAACAGGGGACGACAAACCTAAAGCAGGAGTCCATCTATAAATTAACCCGGAGTCTCCAACATTGAGGGGTACCGATTGACCGGGACACAGTAAAGTATCCCGCAGGTTATCCTGAAAAATGTACCTTGGCTGAATGTCCACGTTCACCTCAAATTGCTGAAAGCACCCAAAGGTATCCATAGACATGGCAGTATATTTTGCCGGAACAAGTGTTTGGAGGGTAACAGTAACGCAGGTATCGCAACTTGTACTACCCGCGGGCAACCAGGAAATAGTACCCTGATGCAAAGCGTTTAACGTAACGACTTCGTTGGGACAAACCAATGCACTGGAAGGCGTAACGGCTAAAAGTGGCAGACTCCTTACATTCACGGGATGGGACATTGTATCAGAACATCCGTTAATATCTGTTAATCTGAATAAAACAGGGAAAGTACCCGGGGTATTATACAAAAATGGCTGAGGATCAGGAACCGAATCGAATCGTATTCCATTGCCAAAATCCCATTGCCAGGATACCAGCGAATCCTGTGGAAATCCCGGTTTTGAGTTATTTTGAACCCAAAAAGAGTCTGAAAGACAAATCGTTGCGGGTGAAGTATAATTAATTAATGGCCCACTTACTAATATAGGGAAACTTTGAATCAGGGTATCATTGCAATATTGCGAACCATCATTTACTATCACCCAATTGGTAAACAGTCCAATTGAATCAGCCATTGTTGTTCGGGTGGCAGAAGAAGAGGCGGGGAATTGTTTTCCGGCAACTGAAAAAGTATATCTCGCTGCCGGATTATTATACGGCGTATTTACCCTTAAAGAAACGGCAGACCGGATACAAACTGCAGAATCCGTTGGAACAAGCACAGGGGCGGTTGAATAAATTATTCTTGATATTACATCGGAACATCCTGTAGAATCCTGATAAACATATAACCGAACATTATAGCCGCCGGAAGTGGGAAAGGTATAACTGGGATCCGACATCATGGAGATAGGACCCCCATTGCCAAAACGCCAACTGATGCTATCTACGGTACCTACTGAGGTATTGGTGAAATCGAAAGTGGCGCGATCGTCACAGGAATTTGAAAAAGAATATTCTGCTATAGGCCCAACAATATTAATAGCAGCCGTATCAGAAGGGCCTGCACATCCATTAAATACCGGGGTTACCCTTACGGTAAAGAGATTCCTGCTTTTATATTCATGAGAAATTGTGGTGTCTGAGGTAGTAATTATGGTACCGTCTCCAAAATTCCAACGATATTGGTTTGCATTTTCTGCTTTTGCTGAAAAAACGGGCGCTTCAGAGAAACAGTAAGTAGTTTGAGGAATTTGTAGCACAAGATTTTGGGGGGGAGTTCCGAAAAACAAGGAATCGAATTCAACGGAATTGGTACATCCTTCACTAGTAATAATGCTTAGCGAGGGTTTTACGCCTGATGTATTTGTATAATTATGATTGACCCTGTTAATGGTTGTAGTTTCGTCAGGAGAACCATCGTCAAAACTCCATATATAAGAAGATACGGACGTGCCTGTTGGAACATTTATGGTAGCTCTTAATCTCACATTTGCTGGTATGCATCCACTCATAGGCGTTGCACTTACTGCATTGATTGGGGGCTTCCTCAAATTTACCTCTACTGTAGCCTCCCCTTTACAACCATTGATATCAGTGGCATTCAGGACTACATTATGCCTCTTAAAAATACTGAATTGGTGTGTAATGGCTGTGTCATTTTCTATAATGATCAGGGTTCCATCGTCTAAATCCCAGTTTAGAGTCTGCAGTCGAACATTGCTTACAGCAGTAAAATCAACATTTTGCGGCTGGCATATATAATCACGGCTGGCATTAATAGAAATAGACGGAGAACCAAATATGATTACTTCTTTTTCTACTACTTCGAGCTTGGTTGCAAATAAAACAGAAAAAGTAACCTTATAAGTTCCCGCCTGGGTATAAGTGAATGTAGGATTCGCTTCCACACTTTCTTCAGTACCTACACCAAATTTCCAATTAAAGCCCAAAGGAGCTTCGCTAAAATTTGGAGTAAAGGATATGCTGGCAGGGGAGCAAAAATTTCCAGAAGTAGAGTTAAAGGTGAAATCAGCTGTTTGCGCAGCAGTTGGCTTAATAAACACGAACAAAAAACTAAAAAGTAAGAAGCCAATATAGGAGGACCGGAATACGCATATTAAACCACCCAAAATATGGAAGGCCTTCGATTGTAAAAATTTATTATTGTTTAAGAACATTTTGAAATCTAGAGGTTTTAGAATTACTTCCAAATCGACAATCAAATGACTTCTTGTGATTGTCAAGAAAATATAATAAGCTCTTTAAAAGCACCAACAAAAAAGTTAAAAACGGAAAAAATAATAAAATATTTCATGAGAGACAGCCCTTAGGGATACGCTAATCTACCCATTGCATTTCATATTTACAAATACTGAATTTGCTTCTCTAACTCTATTATTGAAGTCTCATCTTCAATAAAAATAGCCGGAAATCCATCTAATCCAATAATCTTACCTTTTATTTCAATTAATTTTCCATTTAAGAACTCAACCAGGTCGTAAGCAAAGTTGGCGATTGATTCCTTTCTGATAAATACTGTGAAAATCTGATTTGGAAATTGCTTATCAAGATTCAACAAAATGTTGCCTGCACGACTCTCCCGGGCTCCAACAACCCGACCTACAACCCTGGCTTGCTTGTTGCTATTGATCCATTGTTTGGCAATGATTGTGTTAATTTGACTCGATTTAAGTTTATTAACGGGGTACGGCTCCACATCTCCCCGGGCAAAAGCGGGAAACCAGTCTGCAAGATTGCGCTGTTTTTCCAGCCGGCTTTGTAATTCAGCAGGAAGCTTATTGAAAAAATCCAAACCAGTCAATGCCTCTACAGAATCAATAGAAACCGCAAAATTTTCAAGGGGTTCGGTCACCGCCTGGTTAGGCATAATAAAACCAATAGCCTTTCCTGCGATCGGATCCAAAGCCACCTTATAATAGAATTCAGGGATTGCCACACGATGCACTCCTCTCTCAACTCTTGGTAAATCCTCTTTCAGCACAGGGCCAGTAACCACATATACTTGATTGCCGGGATGATTGTAAAGGTATCCCCGCACTTTATCCTCAATAGCAGCCCAGCTTTCGCGGTTGAAGGCAGGAGACTGAGGACTCATATTGCTGTAAAAATAGCTTTCACTCAATGCCAGAGCGCTCCACCTGAAATCCGCTGATGGCGCCAAATGCCCGCGGTCATATCCAAATCCATCATATTTGTAGCTGCTATCAGGCTGAAGTTCCTTCAAAAAATAATCTGCTTCAACTGAACTTCCTGAAGACACACAAGTATCCGGACGAAAATCATTACTTCTGAAAACGGTACCTGTGGTTACATCCGAAAGAATAATATGCGCTACCCAGCGGGATTGCTCGTAGGGCTCCGCATATTCCAGGGCCATAGCCTCATGCCAGATTACCTCATTCCCGGACAGGGTTATGGGTAGCCCGATTTCCTTTAAATCCCTGCGAATGGCAGCCAATTTCAATCGCTCGGATTCCTTATCCAACAAGGCCTTTTGACGATTAAGATCAGAAACTCTGCTCTGAATGGATTTTAATGAATCTTCCAGGGTTTGGGCATGTACATGAAGGGATAAACAAGCCAGAACCCATAAAATCAATAGCTGAATTTTCGAACGCATGTGTGCAAAAGTGCCCGATTCAGGCCATTTTCAGGAATATGATTTGGTTAAATATTTAAAAAAATAGTTTAGCCCCTTCCATATACAGATTCTCCAAGCCTGCTGCCACTGAATCAGTTATGAAATAAAACATCAATTGACTTTTTACCCTCTACCTGGTGTTGTTTGACGAGTGCTTAAACAAATAGAAATGGATTTGAACTCAATGTTAAAACTTCGATTAAATAAATGAAAATCAATACTTTACATGTTAACTGAACGAATTAGTTATCATATTTACCTCTAAATAATGATTAGGAAGGGGCGTGGAACCAGTCTACTTTTGTGTTCTAAATCATTGATATCCGGTAATTAAAGCAATCAGGGGCTGCCTTTCGCCGGAGAGGCAAATTGCGAAAACGCAATCCGGGAGACATCTGAATTCTATTCATTAAAAAATAAAAGATGCCCTTTAAATGCCCTTATTGTTCACTCAAAAATTGATAAATCATGTACGTACCTTTTGCAGGTGACAACACCCATATGCTTGATAAACAAACAGAAATGACTCAGGCATTTGTAAAAAAGAACCTAACAGGGCTGAAGAGATCCCGATTGAAACTTCTTTCGAATCTGAAAGCCATTTCGGGGAAAAGAAAGTTAAGCTGGGATTAAAAGAAAATTAACTTAAACCCCTGAAAGGTGTTCCGAATTTCGGGACACCTTTTTTTGTTTATAAGTTTGCACTAGGCTTAGGGCCATTATCCAGGGTATTATTCTGTTTGCCACTCATTACATAGCACGATGGCTTCGCCAAGCGTGTCCGCACATTCAAATAAAGCAGCAAGATTTCATGGCCGGTATTTCCGGGTATAGGTATTCCGATCAGTCATATTGTGAATTTCAAGACGATCAAAACCATCTTTGGAAACGCCGACATAGAATTTATCTGCAGCAGGAGCATGTAAAATGTAGAGGTAATAAATGATTGATAAGCGGTACGATTTCAAATCGCAGCGCTTTGGTTACCTATCTTTATTCACTCAAAAAGCTTTTGTATTTATCAACCACCAAAGGAGTGGATTAAATTCCCGGAAGAGTGGGTCAATATCACAGGAATTTACAACGAAGACTCAAAAAAAATCAGAAAACAATTATTGCTCTGCTGTTTTCATTATGAAACCAAAGCCGTTTTTAACTAAAGAATCATTTATCTATCATTATTATAAAACATGATAACCCTTATTACACATCAAAATAGGACCTGTAATGTTAACAGTAAAAATTCATAATAAGATTACCAGTATCTGCAATATCCACTTTTAATCGAGCTTTACTCTTAAACATTCACCAGCATGGTAAGGAACGTAAAAACCATCCTCATTGTTGTAATGGTACTTACGTGTGTTTTCTACCCATTGCCCCGATTCATTGAATTGACCAGAAGAAATTTGTAGCGGTATATTCTTAAAAATGAACCAGGTAATACGATCGGCAATTAGATAATAATATCCATCTTTATACATTGCCATTGCCACTGCACCATTACGAACCTTATCCCTCCCCCATGTTTTCATGCCGACCTCTTTCCCTGCGAGTGGTTTTAGTTGATGATAATTCGTTTGCGGATAACTTTCTTCTGTATTGAACTCAATAATACTGGATTTTGGCATCTTTGCAATAAGACTTCCTACGCTATTGAGTGCTATATTCAGGTTATATACTCCATAAGTTACTTCCCAGGGTTCCCAGTTCAAATCATAGATACCCGGTTTTTCCCAAACCAAGTCGGGCCCTAACATGTAAGTATTGTAACCACCTCCATTAGCAAAACTGGTAATCATCAATGATGTAGTATTCTTGTATGCCGCATTTTCCGCTATATATGGCATTTTTGTGGGCGAGTTAATAAGTTTGCGAATCATCTCAATATCATCAGTATAAGGATCGGGTCCATAGCAATCGATGTTTTTGAGTTTATCAATTTCGGGAAACATTATTTTGCCTGATACATTCATTCGTGTAGCAATCTTATAATCAGCTTTCTTAAAAACAGATCCCAGCTCATCAGCATAGGCTAGCATAGGCTTTATTCCCTGATATGACCAACCTCTATTATTTATTTCATTCAAAACCTGAAAAAACACAACACGGTGCTTTTTGTCATTGGTTTGCAAATGATTGATTATATCAGCCATCATTTGCTTCTCAGCCTTAAGTAATAACTTATTTGTTGCATCTGCGCCGTATGTAAAGCCAAAATCACCAGATTGGCACATAACTGGCTTCCCATTCTTATCTTTCAGGTGTACTTCGTCCCAATCCAATAACCAATCGGGTGCAAACCGTGGATCAAGATGTCCGCAAAAATTACTTCCCCCCCACACGAGATCAAGACGCATATCAAGTTCTTCTGCTCTCTTTATCATAGCATCCAAGGCTGACCAATCATAACTTCCCTTTTCATGCTCAAGATCACGCCAGTAAAGCCAAAATGTAAAAATACGGTATCCAGCTTCCTGAGCTTTGTTCATAAGTGCGGGATAATCATCCATCAAAAATTCTTTTGCAGGCGCTTTCCATGCCTGAACTGAATTGTATAAAAATGGCTTTCCATCCACCTCCAGATAAGCTTTTCCTTCAATGGTATTTACAACACGCGATACAACTATATCTTGTGCTGACAACATTAGCGGCAATATCATAACGAAGATAAGTTGCAGCAGCCGTTTTATTTGATATGTTTTCATGTCTACCATTTTTTTTAGGTATACTTCTTTACTTTGTTTACATCTTATAAATAGAATTTGTTGTTGAATTTATTTCACAAATTTTACTAAGAAATAACGAATTAAAAGTAGGATGAGAATACCTTATACACTATAAAATATTCTAGCGGGCGTAATTCTTATTAGATATATAATCGTAATCAGCCTTAATATTCTTATATGGATTGTCTGATCTTTCATCCTCAATAAAATAATATTCAAGAGCATGGTTTTTACCTGCATTAAATATTTCTTCGAAGTTTATGATTCCAGACCCAACAGTAGTTTCTTCCATATCTGCTGTTGCGTCTTTAACATGAAAAAGTTTAATTCTATCTGGATATTTCTCAATCAATTTTACTGGATCATAACCTCCATTTGTAACCCAAAACAAATCGGCCTCAAAAGCCACCAAATCAGCATCGGTTGATTCAATTAACAATTCCTGAGGAATTACTCCATCGATCTTTTGAAATTCAAAGGAATGATTGTGATAGGCAAATTTTAATCCTACATTGTTACAAATTTCACCTAATTTATTAAAGTTTTCAGCTATTTCTTTCCATTGATCCAGTGTCTCTCTCAATTTACCAGGTATGCTTGGAATAATCAGGTAATCCATTCCTGTTTCCTTTGCTGCGTCAACCATTTTTACTGCTTTGTCTGCGGAACAGTAACTACAATGTGTAGACTTCAATTCCATTCCCAAATCTTTTATCACATTGGCATAATGTGAAGCATTTATATTTTTCAAAAACATGCCGTCTGTGTCTAAGCCATATCCTTCGATATACTTATAGCCTACTTTCGAGACCTGTTTCATTGTTTCTTCAAAATTTTCTGTCAATTGATTTCGAACAGAATATACCTGCAGTCCTGGCTTCATTTTTGATTTTTTCAATACAAATGATGGTAGAAGAATGGTTCCGGCTGTTATTAGCGAACCGTTTCTGATAAACTCTCTTCGATTTGTCTTCATTTTTTTAATTCCATTTTATGTTTCGTTATGAATAATTTATACTTTTAAGTTTTTACTTTTTAGAAGTTAATAAATTGATCAGAATAAGAGATAATGGTTTTAATAAAATTGAGACACATCGCTTAAATATAAGTTGTTAGTAATTCAAGAGGTAAATATCTTAAATCCTTTAATTAGATTTTCTACTGATTAGATATTTACCTGGTATAGCCATAAAAGATAAATCATCATCCCCTATAAATTCCATTTTATTTTTTGATTTCCCTTCCATTCTGTATAATTCACATTTAGTAACATCCCATTCCAGATTGTTTATTGTGAAAATATGTGGTGTTAAATAATCAAATTTAGTGACAAGACTGACTAAAAAATCCTTTCCCCAAAATGGTTTTAATTGTTCGGTATTTGGTTGTATTTCAACCTTAATTTCATCCTCAGAGATAGCCATAGAATATATGCCGTTTCCACCATAATGAACTAAAGATGAATTACCAAGTCCAATTACTTCTTTTACTCCATCCTTTGGCTGGATCATGTCTTCTCCAGTCATATCGCCAGCATGCACATATATATCTTTTGAACTATAAACGCTCACATCTTTTTTATAAGAGTACATGTAATCTTTCGTTTGTTTTTCAAGGGGAGAAATCGTATCGTAATTATGATATAAAGGTAGGCTCCTAAATAATTCTCCTGCCACCGTATAGGCGGCTGCTTTATTTGGCGTACTGCTAAGGCTTAAATGATGGGAACCATTTCGATAGGGCGCATAACGGGGCATACTGTAATGCCACATACTTGCCATTTGAACCCCCATTGCCCTAAAAAAATCAGCCTGAGCAGGGTACAAATATTTGCTTTGATTATAAAAAATTTCAAACTCGTAGGCCACTTTAGCTTTGTCTTTAAACGCTTCACTATATATCCACCCATAGTAATCCTTATCAGTATAACTCTTTTTAAAAAACGAGGTAAAATCGTACCGGGTTAAATCTTCTGGGTTTTTTGTATATGGTTTTTTCAAGACGCCTTGACCTGGATAATTGCAAAAAGAAACTACCTCGACTTTAGAAGCACCAATGGCATCAAAGACATCTTCATTTCCCACAATCATTCTATTCCAATTGCAATTCCATACAATTGGCTGAATTGCACCGGTTTCACGTACAACATCATACATATCATTAATATAAGTCAATACTAAATCATGGCGATAGGTGGAATAATGCTCTTTATTATCGACTAAATTTTTAGCACTAGCCCATTTTTTGTAATCCGAGTAATAAACAGTTTCTTTTAATTTATCGTAAGAATAGTATATGGGTTCATTAACAATTTCCCATACTGCTATGGCATTCGTATTTTTGTATGCTTTTTTTAGATATGGGTTCTCTCTATTTAAAAGTTGCTGAATATAGTTTTTAGACTTAGCCACTATATCTTTGTCTACAAGAATATCTATTCTATCCATACCTTTCAAAAATGAGTTTTCAACAAAACTCGGGATATTTGCTCCAGGATCCTCCACATCAATATCATAGGCCATTCCCGGATTAAGAAAAGTGATGTACGAGTAAATTCCTCTTTTAGCAGCTTCGGCAACCATGTAGTCCAGGATATCCAAATAAATGTTGTTAACCAGGTTTCCTTTATTATCAGTAAAATCGGTTGGTGTTAAATGACATCGGATTAAGTCGCAATTCATTTTTTTGATTTCATCTAAAGCGTTATCGGTGGCTACCTTTAGGGAATCTGCATTTAATGGAACTCCCACTAACTTGAAAAGACTATTATATTCCCAGGAAAGATTGGGTTGAAGATTTACTCCCCAAAGTGAGAGCTCTTTACCATCTGGAAAATATAAACGTCCATTTTTGAAATAAATAAATCCATCTTTTTCCTGGATATTATCTTCACAAGAAGATGATATAAAAGAAAATAAGAATATACAAACAAAAAAATTCTTAATATTCATATATATATCATTTTTTTAAATTAATTGTATAGTAGCAACATAAGAAAGGCCTGCCTAACCTATATTAAACAGACCTCAATTTTAGAGAATAGACCTTTAGAAACATCTATAAAGATGTTTTTGAACTGTTTGGTTTACAAACCTTTTATACAGGCATCTACAATACCACTCAATGAGCCTGTTGCCAGACAGATTGAAAAATCTGTAGCCCCATAATACAACCACAATTCGTCAATATCATACTTTGCTATGGCACCACAAGGAAATATAGTATTGTCGCAGTTACCGTGTTTTTCATATTCTTCCAATGGCATCATTAAATAGCTATTGGTTTTACCAATTACTTTCCAGGGTTCTTCAAGATCCAACAGTATAGCGCCAATATAGTAGTACGAACCTCCTGCGGGTACAAATACGCCATGTATTATGTCCAACCATCCTTCAGCTGTTTTGATAGGTGGTGTAGGTCCTATTTTTTGAACATTCCAAAATCGATATCCCGCTGCAATAACTGGTTTAAATTCTCCCCAATGCACTAAATCTGTTGAAGCACTTATCCAAATATCTCCATTACTGCCATCTCCTCCTCCGGGGCGGTCTAATTTATAGTATTTGCCATTTATTTTTTCAGGAAAAAGAGAAGCTCCTCTATTTTTTGGAGCTGTTATTATGTCGATGCGCTCATAAGATTCAAAATCCCTGGTACGCCCTAACATGCCCACCGGGGCATCATAACCTTTCACCATAACCGGTGTGATGATATAATACCAATCTTCTATTTTTGTTACCCTATTGTCAATAAAATGATGGTATAAAGGATATGGATATTCCTCTGATTGTGTTTCTATAAAATTTTTTTCTGATAAAATAAAATTAATCCCATCTTTAGAACGAGCTACCCTTGTTTGACCAACATCTCGTCCAAAACCTTCTGTTGCAGCATGTTCTACCACTGAAATTAACAATATAGTCTCATC
>JBGSNV010000208.1:0-4260 GCA_041739485.1 Chitinophagaceae bacterium | reverse complement strand
GGCTTGACATGAGTGATTACAATATTGTAGGTATCCCAAGGACAATTATAGTTGATAAAACGTTTTCTATATATGCCTTTAATGGACCTTCCCCTCAAAAGAAAGAGGAAATAATAAAAATGCTTAGTGAATTATCAAAATTATGAATGGTTGAATAAAATTCTGGTATCTTGTTGAATCTAAAAAGAAATTTCTTCCCCCACTACAAACAACTCGATGCCATGGATTGTGGCCCTACCTGCTTGCGTATGGTGGCTAAACATTATGGCAAAACCGTATCCTTAGATTATCTGCGCAATAAGGCACAGTATGGCAAGTTGGGGGTATCTATGCTTGGCCTTGCAGAGGCTGCTGAAAGCATTGGTTTTCAAAGTGTGGGTGCTAAACTTAGTTTTGAACAGTTGATAAATGATGTTCCACTGCCTGCCATTCTTCATTGGGATCAAATCCATTTTGTAGTACTTACACCGGGTGCAACTGCAAAAAAAATAATCATCGCCGACCCCGGCCGTTCGGTTCTATCTATATCCAAAGCCGACTTTTTGAGCCATTGGCTTTCCACCACCGAAGAGGGGATTCCTAAAGGAACAGCACTCCTGCTTGAACCCACACCACAATTGCTGAACGAGAACCCAATGGAGGAGGGGTTGCAACCTAAACAAGGTAAAATAGGTTGGTCTTATTTTATCAGCCATTTAGTATTGTACAAAAGATATTTTTTACAAATAATATTGGGGCTGCTCCTTGGGAGCCTGCTACAGATCATTTTTCCTTACCTCACCCAAAGTATTGTGGATAAGGGCATCAGTACCCGCGATGTTACATTTATCCAAATTGTATTGTTGGCACAGTGTATGCTCCTTTTTTCCCAAACGGCTATCGAATTTATTCGTAGCCGTATTTTACTGTTCATTAGTACCCGCATCAATTTATCCATTCTTTCTGCCTTTTGGGCGAAATTGCTGCGGTTGCCTATGTGGTTTTTCGATACCAAACACCCCGGCGATATCATTCAGCGCATTGGAGATCATCAGCGTATTGAAAGCTTTCTGACCGGCACCGCTTTCAGCACCTTATTTGCCATGGTAAATCTGGTGGTTTTTTCCATGGTTTTATTATCATACAATGTATCAATATTTATCATTTTTGCCGGCGCAAGCCTGCTCTACCTATTATGGATCAGGCTATTCCTGGGGTACAGACGTAAGCTTGATTTTCAGCGGTTTGCCATTGCTGCCAGGGAAAATAATGCCACCATGCAATTGGTGTATGGCATGCAGGAAATAAAACTTAATAATGCGGAAACTTCCTTCAGATGGGCCTGGGAGGGATTACAGGCAGGTTTATTCCGGCTAAAATTTAAAAGCCTTTCGCTTAGCCAATATCAGCAGATGGGTGCCTTTTTTATAAATCAGGGAAAAAACATACTCATCACTTTTGTGGTAGCCAAACTGGTTATAGAAGGGCAACTTACCCTGGGTATGATGCTGGCGGTGCAATATATTATAGGCCAATTAAATGGGCCCATTGAACAACTCATCGGTTTTACCCAACAAGCGCAGGATGCTACCATCTCTCTTGAGCGTCTGAACGATATTCATAACCTTGAGGATGAGGAACCGCCTAATATTTCGCTGAATCATTACCTGCCACCTGCCCATAGCTTATTCCTTAAAAATGTAACCTTTACCTACCCCGGAGCGGGAAACGATCCTGTGCTCAACAACATTACGCTTGAAATACCGCAAGGGAAAGTAACCGCTATTGTAGGCATGAGTGGCAGTGGAAAAACAACCTTGCTAAAATTATTGCTCAGGTTCTATGAAAACTATGAAGGGGACATTATGGCAGGCCAAAGCAACTTGAAAAATATTAGTCCAAAATTCTGGCGCAGCATCTGTGGCGCCGTCATGCAGGATAGTTTTATTTTTAATGACCATATCCAAAAGAATATTACAGTTACTGATCATGCCGTTCAGCAAGAGCAATTGCTACACGCCTGCCGCACTGCTAATATTCTTGATTTTATCGAAGCCTTGCCCCTTGGTTTCTATACTAAATTAGGGGCCGAGGGGCATGGCATAAGCGGCGGACAAAAACAGCGGCTTGCCATCGCAAGGGCTGTATATAAAAATCCGGGAATTCTGTTTTTCGATGAGGCTACCAATGCCTTGGATGCCAATAACGAAAAAGTAATTTTAGAAAACCTGCAAGATTTTTTTAGGGGCAAAACAGTATTGGTAGTTGCCCATAGACTGAGTACGGTAAAAAATGCAGATAAAATAGTGGTACTCGATCAGGGAAGCATTGCTGAAGAAGGCACCCATCAGGAACTTACCGCAAAACGAGGAAAATATTTTGAATTAGTAAAAAATCAATTAGAACTTGGAAATTAAAGAACCCATATTACAACAAGCGGAAACTCCATGGACCGCAAGTGCCGAAAAAGCGGGTGCTTTTGAAATAAGTGATATTATTTCAAAACGCCCACCCTTTATAGTTCGTTGGGGCATTACGATGTTCTTTTTCATCCTGCTAATCATAGCCGGAGCAGGCTGGTACGTAAACTACCCCGACCTGGTAATGGCCAATGCAAGACTTACCGGACTCAATACACCGCGTCCCATTGTTAGCCGGATAGAGGGAAGGTTGCTGGTACTTAAGGTACAGGAAGGCGACCGGGTACTCAAGGGGCAAACGCTTGGTTTTATGGAAAGTGTAGCGGATGCAAGCAATGTATTGGAGCTTGAACAATGGTTAGATACATTGGAACAAAGCATTTATTTACAGAAAACGAAAACGGTAGCCGAAGTTTATAACCACCTCGAACAAAGGCAGCTTGGTACCGCCTGGCAACTAGGTGAACTTCACAGCAACTGGCAGCAGTTTATGCAAGTGTTTTTGCAATACATGAATTATATTAATGCTGGTTTCTATGTGCGAAAACAGCAAATGCTTGCTAATGATGAGGTTCAACTCCATAAAATGCAGCAGATATTATTAAACCAGCAGCAATTGCAACAGCAGGATCTTGCACTTACACAAGAAACTTTTGAAGCCCAACAAGCACTTGCCAACCAACAAGTGATTTCTCCATTTGAATACAGACAGGAACAAAGTAAATTAATAGGGAAAGAACTCACGATTCCTCAATTAGAAGCCGGCAAGCTTGGAAACAAGATGCAACAGCTCGAAAAACAAAAGGAACGTGCCAACCTGGATAATGATATTTTTAACCAACATCAAAATTTCAGGCAGGCATTGTATGCCGTGCAGGCACAAATACAATTGTGGAAGCAGCAATATATATTAACAGCACCCGATTCGGGGAAAGTTATTTTTGCTGCCTTCTATCAGCCCGGGCAGTTATTACATAGTGGACAAACCATCCTCTTTGTATCTCCTCCCCAAACCCAATATTTTGCCGATCTGCTGGTGCCTCAGTACAACTTTGGTAAGGTAGCCACGGGACAACAGGTGCGCCTGAAATTGCTGGCCTATCCTTCTGAACAATTTGGTGTCCTTCAAGGACAGGTAAGAGCTATTCAGCAAGCGAGCACCGATAGTGGTTTTCTGGCAAGGGTGAGACTACCCGACAGCTTGATTACTCAATACAATCATCAGGTTGTATTCAGAGAAGGACTTACCGGTGAGGCTGAAATTATTACGGAACAGTTGAATTTACTACAAAGACTGTATTACAATACTGTCAAATCGTTGCAAAGATGAACAGGGAATAAACTTAGATGAATGACATATCAAATCTATAAAACAACAATCATTTCCATCATTTTCCGATGCCACTAGCATGGAGGATTTACAATATTTTTTGCAGGAATAGCTCCCTTGCAGAAAAGCCTGACGGAGCTACTCTTTGCGGCCGCATAGAGCGCCGGGCGGCCAACACCCATCATGCTTAAAGGTTGGGTATGGAATTTCAATTTAATCATTTAACAAATTGTAAAAAAATGAACAATGTAAAAATCAGCCTTGCAAATGTACAAGGCAAACTAAGCAGAATGGAGATGAAACAGGTCTTGGGTGGATTGGTGCCTGAAGATGATGAAGGTGGACAATGCTCTGGAAACTGTAAATATTTACCAGATCCAAATTCTACTATTTTTGCAATAGGCGATTGCGTGGCAAATACCAATCCCATGCAAACAGGATGTGCTTGCAAAAGGCATGATAACATTTTACAACCAGGTTGTCAATAAATAAATGGGAGGTTGGTTAATTTTATTTTGCCAACCTCTCATT
>JBGSNV010000201.1:0-12493 GCA_041739485.1 Chitinophagaceae bacterium | reverse complement strand
GATGAGATACAGGTATGGGGCGAATACACCTACAAACATCTTGCGGTCATTCCATTCCTGATTGGATTGGCTTTTGTATTGTATTATTATCTCATTTATCAATGGCAGCACCGCAGTCGTTCGGTGGTTATGAATGAAGAGGGGCTTATGGAAGAAACGAATGAAGTGATCATTAGGGCGAAGTGAATTTTTGATGCATTTACTTCACGGATATGGTCTTTAATTCATTCCGGCCAAAAAAGACCGGCTGATACATCAATTCGAGCCTTGCAGGATTGAGCGTGTAATTTCCTCTGAACCGAACTTCCAATGGGATATCAATTTGTAAGTTTCCGGGATCTAACTGCTCAATAAACACCAATACTTTTCCCTTCAGGTATTCGCGATGTTGCCCGTAGACCTGCGGTTTTTGGGTAACGACACAACCCGCCGGAATGGGTATTTCAAGCATCAGAAATTCTGCCGATTTTTTTGTCAGTATATTAAGTTCAATAGTGGCCGGTATTCCTGATTTTAAGGAAAGTACAGGATCGGAATGCTGGATAAAACGGGTTTTTAATTCAAAAAGGGAATCCACCTTTTGCGGCTCCTTGTTTTGCCATTGCTGAAAGGCTGTCAGGTAAACTATCCCTGCGCCGGTTTTTCTGAATAAATAGGGCTCATTCCCGGTAAGGGTTGTGGTAAAAGGGAATTGATTGATCTCCTCATTATCAGCGATCTTCAACATGGACTTTTGTAAAATCTCATCATTATTTTTCAAAGCTTCCTTTAAAAGCAAATGGGTTATTTCAGCTTTCTCCACGGTGTTTCCAAATCCTTCTTTTTGGGCCTCTAAAAAGTACTGTTGCAGCCGGGGAAGCAGTTGCAATTTCGACGAGTCTTTGGCAATAGCGCGGAAGGCTACCACTGAGGTCGCCTTGGTGGTATTGTACCAGCTTCTTGAGGATTGCCCCCAATACAAAGCACCCAAAACCGATTCGGTTCTTTTTTGCCAGAGTTTTTGCCAGAGTGAATCCGCAAAAGAACTATGCTGTTGAGCAATGCTGAAGTATTGCCATTGTTGGTGTAAAGTCAGGCTATCAAAAGCTATGGAGTCCACGGCTGCTTTGTAGGGGTATACGTGCCCGCCCTGCGAAAGTGCATATAGTGCTTCCAGTTTCTTATCCTTATTCAGGCGGGGCAGTGCATTTTGCAGATAGAGATAACCATTTCTCAATGTATTTTTTACAGATTCGTCGGGAGGCAACTGCCGGAGTGCCTGCAATACACGGGTCGTAATATAGAGGTTGGCCTCGCCATTTGTCCACCAGGGAAAACCCCCTTCGGGCAGTTGACTTTTGAGCAATTTATTTTTAAGGTTACCCATTAATTTTTCATGAGGAAAACGCTTACCGGTTTTCTCATAGATGGATTGCATCATCAGCAACCCCCAGAGTTTATTCGCAGTTTGTTCCATACAGGCGTAGGGGTAATCTTTCAGGCTTTCCAATTCTTTTTCAAGCAGGTCAATCAATTGATGGGTGGCAAAAACGGTTATCGGTTCTCCGGGTCTTGCAGGCAAATAGGAAACGGTGGTATCGTTTGCTGCAAGCAGGAAAAAGGAGCCATTGGTTTCCCGGGTGCCTTTTTCGAAAACAGGGATACTTCTTGTTTCTCCATCGGTTCGGTTTTGGCTATCTGATACTTTAAAAACCGGTTTCAAAGTATCGGGTGCTGCCGGTGCCAATAGCCCGAAATCGGGAGTGGCAGCATCCATCGTATTTACAGTAATGGTTTCCTCCTTTTTTGTCTGCTTAAATGTGAAGCTTGTTGCTAAAACCTGATCTTCTGCGGTATAGTTCATGGCTTTGCCAATAAGGTAGGTAGAGTCTCCTTCTACTAAAAAATCAGGAACGGCCAATTGACCCTGAATGGCTTTGAAGGTTTTTGTGTTGCGTTGTACTTTGCCATAACGGCCTTTGGGGGCCGCCGCATATACTGCGTGCTGCCAGTTGGTCAGATTGTCGGGATAAGACAATGGGATTCTAACCTCCCCCTTTGCATTGGTCACCTGATTGGGTCTCCAATAAGCATAGTCGCTAAAGTTGCTGCGGATCACAGGTCCGGTTCCCGCACCGGTCTGAATCAGGATAACCCCATTCGCTGCCCTGCTGCCGTAAATGGTTGTTGCTGCGGATCCTTTCAGTATTTGTATATTCATATTGGCCGTATCAAGGTTGGATGGAAGACCTTCCATGATTACGCCATCTACCACATATATGGGTTCGAAGTTGCCGGAGTAGCTGTTGATGCCCCGGATCTGGATGTTGACTGCTGCTCCCTGATTGGATGTTACCTGTACCCCGGCTAACCGTCCTTGCAGCATTTGGTTGAAATTGTTGCCGGTAACTGTTGAGACGGAACCGGTAAGTGAGCGCTTGTATTGCACACCATACCCGGTTACCACTACTTCATTCAGATCCATCTCACTCACCTCCATCATAGCGTTCACTTCAAAGGTTCCGGTATGCCACACATTGGCTCTTTTTTCAAGATTTACGTAGCCTACTGATGAATATATAAGCGTATAACTTCCATTCGCAAGTCCGGTAATTTCATAAAATCCTTGTTGATTGGTAGTTGTTCCGGTCCGTGAACCTTTTATGGCTATTGCTGCGCCCGGTATACCAATGCCCGTAGCTTTATCCGATAAAAAGCCACGGACTACGCCATCGCCTTTGCGAAGGGTAGGATCTTTGGTGGTTTGGGTATTATTAGCGGTATTTTCCTTATTTGATTTGTTGGCTTCTTGCTGCTGTTCAAGATATTTCTCCTGCTGCCATGCGGGCAGGCTGTCGGTAAAAGCTGTCCGCCTGTCAAATTGTGGCTGATTGATTGTGATACAAAGCGTGCCGCCAGATTGTAGTAAAAAAGGTCCCTTTTGAAAACTTCGACCATCCTCTTTTATAAGCAGCAGGTAATAAGAACCCGGAGCAAGATTGTGTTGTTGGGTACTTGGTCCGTTATTTACCGTAAACGACTTTATGCTATCCACCGGTAACCATACCTGATAGGCAATGCTGCTGTCGTACTGTACGAATAAGCGGGCTGCTGCTTTCCCTTTTTCGGTTTGGTAATTGGTTCGGGTTATAAAAAGCTTGTACTTTGGTTGCAGGATTTTTTCTGCAACCGGGGGCAGGCTTGTTGTGGGAATTTCCTCACCGATTCTCCAAAAAGTCCGGTTATTATTTAACTGGTAACGGCCGGGTAATAATGGGGTTTTCTCCATCCGTACCAAACCGTTTGCAAGCCGGTACGTGTATCTTTTTTCCATTGGAAAAGTAGTGCTATAGCTATCTTTTTTCCAGGCTTTCAGTGGGAGGTAATCTTCAAAAGGACCTGCAATCCAGCCGTCGTTACTCCAATAATTTAATTTGTGTAACCGGTCTTTTTGCCAAACCCAGGCATCGTAATTATCGCTGTGTTTTTCAAACCGTATAAAATAAGATTCAAGGTTACTCTTTTCTGATGCAAGAAAGGTATCAGGCATCGACTGCAGGATGGCTTTCGGGTCGGCGGTAAGCGCGGATAAATTCAGAAATACGTCATGCTTAAAAAAGGGTTGGAGGTAAAGGCTATCAACCGTAATCAGTTGACTTTTGGTACGGATGGCAAGTTTTACAAAACCGGGTTGCAAAGCATAACTATTGGTGTAACGGGTATTTACAATGGAAGACCATATCGGCTGATTGTTTATATAAATGATATACAGTGGTTCCGGAACTCCCTCTTTTTGGGCATGCACTGCTATTTCAGGCATAGGTGATTTCATTATGCTCCTTTGGATGGATACGCTTTTTTCATTGTATAAAGACTGATAATAGTGCATTGTATCTGTTCCCAAAAAACGCTGGATATTTTTGAAACGAAAAAGCGGAGCTGTTTTCTCCAGAGATGCTGTGTTTTCTTCCACATTACTCGGGGATCGGTGCGTTTTTCTTTTTTTATAGTTATGCACCAACGGAATTTCCGGCAAGATGATTTTATCCTTGAGTTGTTCATTGTAGGCAACGGCTGAAATATTGACATCAGATACAGGCCGGTCCAAATAATCGGTTACCCTCACCAACATGGTATCTGTGGCACCGGGTTGTACCACCTCGGCCAAATTGGTTTGTACCTGCAACCACTTATAAGGCAATCCTAATTGCACAAAGTCTGTAACCGGTTTTCCTTCCTTTATATAGGAATACTTTACCTGATAAAGCCACCGCTCATTTGCCTTGATTTTCCAGGAATAGTATGCTTGCCAAACCGAGTCCTCCCACAATATTTTTTTTCCGGAATAGACTGCTATCAACACCATTTGTTTATCCGGATTTTGAAGTTGAAAACCGATACTGTCTTTTTCAAATAAAGGATTGATGGAGGGTTGGAAACCTGAGCTTAAGTCTTCGGAAACTTCATAGTTATCTCCATAGATAATTTTTCCGGTTTCATTCAACACTTTGAGGTCATATGTAGCTACAAGTGGGTGCGGTATAATGGTAGCCGGTAATTGCAGCAAGGTGTCAATAGACCAATAATCATTTTCTGATGTGAGCATTGCCAAAGCCGGTATGGCAACCTCATTTTCCAGATACGCAATTCGCAGGCCTTGTGCCGAACGGATAAATTCAATTTTTCGGCTGCTTTGGGTAATTGTCAGGTCGGTTGTTTTTTCCTGACGTTCGTTGTTGCTGTTTCGTAATATAACCTTAGCCCGTACCTCCATATCAGCAGGAGGAAGATCGGATACCGGAATTTGAAATAGCGTTTCTCCGGCAGTGAGCAGGGGTTTGCTTTGGTGGTACAAAGTATCCGGTATAAAAAGGGTATCGCTGTTCCATCTGTTTATTTGCCGGGTAAGCAGGAACCATTCCAGTTGTCCGTCAAGTATGGGCAGGCCGGTTGCATCCAAAGCCTTAATTTTCAAGGCAAGGGTGTCTTTTGGCAGGTAGCTTTTTTTTGCCGTGCTAAGCGTAAAGCTGCTGATGTCGGGAAGCTTGTATTCTTCTATTTGAAAGCTTGCATTGAAAGCCGCAATATCCTTTTTTCCCTGAAAATAAAAACTATATCTGGTATCGGAAGGAAAAGAGTCGGGCAGGGGCAATTCGTAAACATAACTGCCGGGTGAAACGGGGGATAGTTTTCCCAGATTAGACGAAGTATAGCGGTTGTTTTTTTGATACCCGACTGAAATGGTTTGTGTTTCTGTAAGCGGATTTTCTTTACCATCGGTCAGCCAGGCTTTTAGTCGCAAGGTATCTCCGGGTTTGTATAGTGGTTTGCTAAACAATACAAATCCTTCTGTTTTAAACTTTTTGCGCAGTCTGTTTGACTTTCGTTGAGAAGGATACCCATCAAATAAGCGAGCTGTTTTTTGAGGTATTTTGTAAACAAATCTTACAATCGGCCAATATTTGAAAGGCCTTTTATAAAAAGGTATTTTATGATTTATCCTGGTCTTTTTTTCTCTTTCAATCCGGGTAATCAGGGTGTCTTTTGTGGTAGCCACAAGCAACCAATGCTCTGTCCACCTGCCATTGGGTAGTTCAAATCCGCCTACATTCTGCTTTCTTTTTAAGGGACTTTTGAGCGTTTTTACAGAAGCCTCTGACACCATTTCGGGAGTTCTTTCAAAGGCAAAAAGATATCTTTTGCGACGATCTTCCGAAAAAGCTATACCGGTTTCGGTTACTTCATACCAGTTTGCATAAGCCAATTCATAATTGCTTTCCACCTCTATATACTGCCCTTTCGGTAAAAAAACACTATCGCTATCAAGCGAATCGGGTACTACAAGGGCGGGTGTCAATTGATTGAGATATTCAAAATTGATTTCATCTTTATTTACCCAAACCAAAACACTATCTGCCGGAATTCTATAATAAACCCGAACCCAGCTATTTTGCCGGGCATTAAGAAGCTTTTCCGGGCTTTTAGCTTGCCCAAAAGACAACATCGTAACCATCAAAAGCAGGAGGCTGTTAAGAATTCGTTTTTCCATGAAAGGTTATTTATGGGTATCGCAATCTACTTCAAAGACCTGTTATCCTGTAAATTTGCTGCAAATCATCGAAAATTTTCATCATGTTTTCCCCGTATGTCTTTGTCAATCAAAAGCTGATAGCTGCCGGAGAGGCCGGGATGCCTGTATCCGATCTTGCTGTTTTACGGGGTTATGGTGTTTTTGATTTCTTCAGACTGATTGATGGGGTGGCCCCTTTTTTTGAGGAACACTGGCAACGATTGGAGCATTCTGCTGCCATCATGCATCTTGAAATGCCTTTTAGTAAAGCGGAAGCCCTGCAAATGATGAAGGTCTTACATAAAAATATGCCTTACCCTGAGGCAGGGTTGCGCATTACGCTAACCGGGGGCAATAGCGAAAACGGCTACCTGCCGGGGTCGGAACCCAATAGCCTGATTACATTGCAGCCTTTACAACCACTCCCTTCGGTGATCTCCAACAAACCTTTCCGCCTGATGACTTACCCTTACATCCGGAGCATTGCCGACGCTAAGACGATAGACTATAGCATGGGTATATGGTTGCAACCGCTACTCCGGCAAAAAGGGTATGACGAAGCATTATACATTCAAAACGGTTGTATAAGCGAATGTCCACGCAACAACATTTTTATAGTAACGCAGGATGGGGTATTGGTCACTCCGGACTCCGGTATTCTGGCAGGCATTACAAGAAAGCGGGTATTGGCATTGGCACGTACCTTCATGCCTGTGGAGGAGTGCACCGTGCCCCTGGTAGAATTGTATGCAGCCAGGGAAGTATTTATTACAAGCACCACAAAGGGTATAATGCCGGTTACCCGGATCGATCAGCAGGACATAGAAGCCCTTGAAAATAGCGTAGCTACCCGGCTCTACCAGCTTTTGCTTCAAACCTCCTGAGCATCCTTTTTCTTGCTTATCTTCGCCCCCCGTTTTTAAATGAAACACCCATTGTGTTACCGTTAAAAGCCATCCTCTGATCAACAGGCAGGATGGTTGGCGAAACAGGGTTTACGGGAAGAAAACAAATATAATTTCCAAATAAAACAGATTCCATTTCATGTATCGTTCTCATACTTGTGGCGAGTTAAGACCCGCCCATGTTGCTCAAACCGTTACCCTCTCCGGATGGGTACAAACCGTTCGTAAATTTGGCGCTATCACTTTTGTGGATCTCCGCGACCGTTATGGTATTACCCAATTGGTATTTGCCGAAAACCTGAATGAACTACTTGACGCCAATCCGCTGGGTCGCGAATTTGTAATTCAGGCAAGCGGTACGGTTAGGGAAAGAACCAATAAAAATGCCAATATTGCCACCGGCGATATTGAAATTTCGGTAACCGAATTTAAGGTGCTGAACAAAAGTGCTGTACCTCCTTTTACCATACAGGAAGATACCGATGGGGGCGATGACCTGCGGATGAAATACCGTTATCTCGATCTGCGTCGCGGACCGGTGAAAAGAAATCTTGAACTGCGCTATGCGGTCAATCGTGCTACCCGGGAATACCTGCACGGTCAGGGTTTTATGGATATTGAAACTCCTTTTTTAATTAAAAGCACCCCCGAAGGTGCCCGCGATTTTGTGGTGCCTAGTCGCATGAATGCCGGACAGTTTTATGCCTTGCCGCAAAGCCCGCAAACCTTTAAGCAGTTGCTGATGGTAAGTGGTTACGACCGGTATTATCAGATTGTAAAATGTTTCAGGGATGAAGATCTCCGCGCCGACCGGCAGCCTGAATTCACGCAGATTGACTGCGAAATGAGTTTTGTGGAGCAGGAAGACATCCTCAATATGTTTGAAGGATTGGTGAAATTTATTTTTAAAACCGTAAAAGGAATTGATTATGCAGACTTCGTAACCCGTATCACCTACGACGAGGCATTGTGGCAGTATGGCAACGATAAACCGGATATCCGGTTTGGTATGCCTTTGCTCAATCTGAAGAAACCTACCCATGTGCTTTCTCATAAAAGTGATAGCAGTGCCCTGATCAACGGGGCAGGGTTTGGCGTATTTGACAATGCTGAGACCGTGATTGCAATTGCTATACCGGGTGCTGCAGAATATACCCGTAAGCAGCTCGACGAACTGACCGAATGGGTAAAGCGCCCACAAATTGGTATGCAGGGTATGGTCAACATCAAGTGCAATGCCGATGGTAGTTTCAAAAGCAGTGTCGAT
Organism: Chitinophagaceae bacterium; assembly: GCA_041739485.1. Classification (GTDB taxonomy): domain Bacteria; phylum Bacteroidota; class Bacteroidia; order Chitinophagales; family Chitinophagaceae; genus Phnomibacter. The sequence continues at coordinate 4,272 of JBGSNV010000201.1, read as the reverse complement.
AAGTTTTTTGACGGGGAAAAGCTGAAAGCGATTGCAGAAGCGGCCGGTGCAAATGCCGGAGACCTTGTGGTGATTCTTGCCGGTAAAGAGGAATTGACCAGGAAGGCTGCAAGTACTTTGCGACTCGAAATGGGAGAGCGTTTAGGGCTGCGGCGCAACGATGAATTTAAATTGCTTTGGGTGCTCGATTTCCCGCTATTTGAATTTGCACTGGAAGATATGGACGGCGGTGGTGCCGGACGATGGGTGGCAAGACATCATCCGTTTACAAGTCCCAAGCCATCTGATATTGACACGATGATAAACAACAGCCCGGTGGTTGCACACCTCGACAAGTATCTGGAACATCCTTATGCGGGCATAAAGGCCAATGCCTACGACATGGTGCTGAACGGCAATGAAATCGGAGGTGGTTCTATTCGGATTTTTCAACGCGAATTGCAGGAGAAAATGTTTGCTGCACTTGGAATGAGCGATGAGGAAGCCAAAGAGAAATTTGGATTTTTATTGGGGGCTTTTGAATATGGTGCACCTCCGCATGGGGGTATTGCTTTTGGTTTCGACCGGCTTTGTTCTATCCTTGGCGGCAGCGAAAGTATCCGCGATTTTATAGCCTTCCCTAAAAACAATGCCGGAAGGGATGTGATGTTGGATGCGCCCGGCGAAATCGATGAAAAGCAATACAAAGAACTTCATATAAGGTCGGCCTTATAATAGGTTAAACCTGCATAAAAAACAACAGCCCAACCAGTTTCGGTTGGGCTGTTTGTTGTGTGAAGAGGAGGTTGTTTATACAGGCAACCGCATGTTTTTTACAAACAATTGCATCATATGATGAAGTGAGGGATGGTGTTCGCGAATATTGGAATAATGGAATAATCCGGAAAAAAGACCGTTGTTTTTAGGTGGTTTTTCATTGTTTTTATCTAACTTGATAACTGTCTTTACAACTTTTGATTTCTGAATATTGAGTGCTACGAGTGTGCTCAGGTAGGTTTGGTAATGAGGCCATAGTGGCCCGTACAATTCGATGGTATGGCTGTTTTTTTTGATAAAAATAATGACCCCCTTTTCATACTCCTGCGTAATAGTTCCATAGTAAGGGTCATCTTGCAGAGGCATTGTTTTTGCTCCGAAATCATGGATTTTCAGCATCGAGATCTGTTTTTCTGAAATATGCCATTCGGGCAGGTTTCTGCATGTTGCTATTTGGGAAGCAAGCATAGAAGGAATGCCATTGTACCATTGAAAGGTAGCAATCTCTCCTTCCAACCGATAATCCATTCCATTGATTGCAGCACCGATGTACAGGTGGTCTGTTTCCGAGTTCCGGGTAATTGTTGCCATAGGTATAACAGTAAGACCTACCATGGCACCATCTATAAAAAGAGCCATTGTATCCTTATCGAAAGCGAAGTCGGCTACATACCATTTTCCTTTTTGCAGTGCACCCCGGCAAAAAGTACTTGTTTCCATCCATCCATAGGGTTCCGTAAGCAGGCCTGCCGTTAATTGAAATTCAGCAGCATTATTGCTACAGGGTTCAATAAATAAGGAAAAAGGAAGCATGCCAGCTTCGGCCAGGTTTTGCCGGCTTGTCACTGTCCCGGTTACACGGAAAGCCATTCGAATACAAAAGCCGGTCTTATTTATAAATTGATCCTTTGCAACTGTAACCTGCATTTTACAAGAGGGGCCGAATGATAGACTGTATGGAAAATAGCCAAGGATGGTTTTACCCGGCCCGGTGGTTTGTTTACAATCATAGGTCGCTACCTCCCGAATGGCAGATCCGGTTGTTTGAGAAGGATCCTGCATGTCAATATCAATCATTAATGAAGGCATCTGAATAGTTTTTGGTTTAATTTTTTTGTTTCAGTTTTCCCAGGTTTTTACACTTTTCTGAATGCTCTACAAAGCTACGTTTACACTTCAAGCTTTGGTTCATTGTTAATACCTGAATTTCTTGCGTATTTCTACGTTTTAATTAAAAGTCAGCTAAAAAAGCATTTGATTACGGACAAAATAATAGGAACCGATACCGTTTTCAGGTACCGGTTCCTATACCCGTTATTTATTCAGAATTCGGCTGTTTTCCTGTAATTGTCCAAATACCTTATCGATTTTTCCTACAAGCAATTCATTGCTGCTCAGTACGGTGGCCGGATGTATCCGCATGCCTCCCTCGATCTGGGTATTGAAGGCCTTTTTAGCGACTTTTCCGTCGAGATTGGTTTCTATGGTCACAAGGGCCTGAACCCGATCGGCACTTCCAATGATATCAATGGCACCGAGTCCCTGCTGAAGATTAAACTCTGCCTTTTTATCGGCTCCAACCGGAATGCGATCAATGGTAACCTTGATAACATCTTTTCCGGCACCCAACCTGTTTTCTATTTGCAATTTCATGGTTTTGCCTGTGGCACTTTCCATATCTACAAGCATGGCATCGGTTCCCGGCTTGGTGGTAGTGATTTTATTGGTTTCACCCTGATTGATGGAAGAACCGATTTCATAAAAGCTCATCGGATTTTTCATCAGATAAGACAAGGTTCCCCGCTTGGCTCCTGAAACCTGATGAATGATCTGACTGGCTTTGTCGCCTCCGTGTGCAAGATCCTTTAGCAAATTGGCTGTGGTTTTATCGATTGACTTCAATAAATTTTCATCCTCTGCAATTTTAAAAATATTGCGATCCGTGAGGCTGCTCATTATCTTATTATTTCGGGAAAGTCCTGATAACCGGGTAGCAACTGCCCGGTCGCTCATAATTTCCGTCATGGTCATAAGGTGTGGACTATCCAAGAGGGGTTGTAATTGCCGGAAACCTGAATCGGGATTCATTCGCAGCAACATTTCCCCCGGAATGATCCCTTTGCCGTTCATTGGCAGCTTGTGGAGTTGCAAATTGGGTTTAAGACCGGTTACCACACCGGGCTTGATGCGGGTGGCCGCTTTCAGCACTTTTGCATCAAAGCCTTTAAAACTTAAAAGCTTGTCGTGAATGTTTTGGCCGTTTTTTAATTTATTGGTTGCATCTGTGCCAAAGGCATCGAGATCTACATTGTTGCCATCCCGTATGCTTTGGGTAACTGTATCGTCTCCCAGAATAATAATCAATCCGGAAAGCAGAAGAATAATTGCTTCCCAAAGCGGGGTACGTGGTGTGCTGCAAAGTTGGCTGTAAGGCATATAATGCAAACGGCCTCCGGTCCAGGCACCACCTTTGTAATTGCTTGTACCGTTATAGGTATATTCATTGCGGTCAGGATCTACCAGAAGCGTAGAAGTACGGCCAATGATGTTGGGGTCCAGAATGGTAATTTTCCATGGTCGCGTAGAACTGTCCCAGGCCACAGGCAAAATACAGTGTGGGGCACCACTGAAGTCCCAGTTTTGGGAAACACAAATGACCGGGTGATCTCCGCAGTTGAAAGCGGCTCTTGTAGCATTGAATACATCTTTGGGATCATGTGTATTGCCGGTTACAAATTGCCCCATAAACCACCAGATAGGACCAGCGCCAACCTGATAGGCCTGTTTGATATTGACCTCGTTTTTAAAGTCGGTAAATTTATTGAATCGGTTAATCGGCATGCTGAAAAGGCTTCTGTTTTTACGGGTATAAATGCCTTCGGTACTCATACCAAAACAGTTGCCGCCGCTTGCAATGGATTTTACAACAAGGTTATAAAAAAGGGTATGTAAATGATCGCCGATATCCCACCATTCGGTTTCGCTGTCTACATCGCGGAAGGCGCTTGCATATTGGGTTTTGGTGAGTGTTGGAGTGCCGGCATTGGCTGCTCCCCACCATTTTTGAGGTTCGCTTAACAGGGAAACATTTATTTGTGGTTTTACACTCCAGGTAATACTATTAATCTTAGCGAAGCTGCCGGAGTTATAAACGCCTTGATTGTCACGCATGCCCCAGCCATTGCCAATATTCAACTCCTTGGTATAGGTGCCGAGGTGGTCATTGGCAGTAGGACCATCATCGTCCCACACCTCAATGCGCACAACCAGTTTAAGGTTGGCATCGTTGGGGGTTACCAGATGGTCAAAAGTGGCATTGATATCTTTGATATTGTGTCCGCCATAATCTCCGGTATTTGGGAATCTTTTAGAAAATACGGTGTGACCGTTGGCAATCAGGCTTGTGTATACATACAGGTCATTTTGCCCCATCGTAAACCCTTCATTTTCCTTGGAGTTGATGCGGCCGAGAAATACCTTGAACGGATAGCAAATTTGTATGGAGCTTTTGCTGCC
>JBGSNV010000180.1:0-10212 GCA_041739485.1 Chitinophagaceae bacterium | reverse complement strand
CCATTTTATTTTTAAGGAAAGATAATCGATATATGAGATTCGGTTGGTGTTTAAAAAAAGCTCATGTATATTTCCATGAGCTTTTTTTAAATATTCCCTTTGGAAAAAGTTAGTCTTTAAAAAGGTTCAAAGGCAGTTTTTCAGCCATATTTTTATAGGTTTTCCACTGATTATTTTCAAGTGCATGGATACGGTCAATAATTCCCTTTGAAAGCATTTGGGCAATTTCCATGGCGCGGTCTTCCTGTGCGCCCGGCATGGCATCTTTACCCATAACCAAAGAGCGCACTTCGTAGATCTTTCCTTCCACAGTCAATTGATAGGCGGTGCCATAACCCTGCTTTTCCTGCTTTTTACCAAACAGATCTTCCTGTATGGCTTTGATGCTGTCCTGCAGGGCTTTGCCTACTTTTTTCAAACTATCCACCTGAGCCCCTTTTTCTCCTTTGAGTAAGGGTTCCATTTTTTTCATGCCTTCTTCCATCGCAGTCAACAGATCATTGGCTTCTGTAATTTTTGTTACCAAGGCATCGAAACGCTGCATATATTCCTTTTGAGCATTTTTAATGGCTACCGGATAAGGGATCCGGGGATCATAGGCTACATTGAGATTGGCGCTGTCGCTGAATTTGCCTTTGCTTACCACTACTTTGTACACGCCCGGTTCTACGGGTAATCCACCCCCCTGCTCGGGTGCGCCGGGCTTGGGCTTGGATTGCTGTGGCCGGCGGATACCCTTGGTTCCATAGTTCCAGGTCATTCTGTTGAATCCGGTATCTGCTTTTTCCTTAAAGGTTCTGATCGCTTCATCGGCTGCATTGTAAATTGTGATGGTCAGCGTATCTGATTTTTTCCCTTTTGAAGAATCAGGCTGTGGCAGATACATCACATTCAGGGTAGCATCATCGGTACGGTTGTCTGCGGCATAGGTTCCATAAGTGCTGTACTCAATACCTGAAGGTCCTCTTGTTTCCACCCGGTATGCGGTTGGGGAAGGAATGACGGTCAGGAGTTTGCTGCCCTTATTGCCTTTGGCAGCAGCTGCCATTCTGAGCGGCCGTATATCATCGAGAATATACAAAGACCTGCCAAAAGTGCCAATCACCAAATCGGCATCGCGTTCCTGAATGGCGAGATCGTAGGTGGATACTGAAGGGTAATTATTTTTGAACTGTTGAAAGTTAACGCCTCCATCAAGACTTACCCACAAACCCTGTTCGGTTCCTACAAACAGTAAATTGGCTTCTACCGGATCCTGAATATAAGACAGTGCATAGCCTTTTACTTTTTTCTCATCCACAAGTCTTGTCCAGGTTTTGCCATAATCCATAGTCCGGAAAATATACGGAGCTAGATCGCCCTGCCGGTATTGATTGGTAACCACCACGGCTTCTCCTGCATTAAAGCGGTTGGTTCTGATTTGCTGTATCCAGCTGAATTTAGGAAAGCCCTTGATATTCGCTGTCAGGTTGCTCCAGGTTTTGCCCCCATCGCGGGTTAATTGAACCTGACCGTCATCAGTGCCTACCCAAAGCACCTCTTTCTCCATTTTAGAGGGTTCGATGCTGAGGATAGTACAATGGTTTTCGGCATTGGTGATATCAATAGTCAACCCACCGTTTTCGTCTTGTTTTAATTTTTCGGGATTATTGGTGGTCAGGTCGGGACTGACGATAGACCATGCAGCGCCTTTATTGGTGCTTTTATGTATAAACTGACTGCCAAAGTAGATGGTTCCTTTGTCAAAAGGATCCTGTGCGAAGGCGGCGTTCCAGTTGAAACGCAACCGCAGGTAGGGATCGGGAGAAGGTGGGCGAATAGACCAACGTTCGCCGGTAATGCGTTGGGTCCTTCCCAGATTGCCTCCCTGACTCATGCTGTATACCCATTTGCTGTCTTCGGGGTCGGGGGTGGCATCAAAACCATCGCCGCCACCTACACTTTGCCAGTAGCTGTTGCGGATGCCCCCACGTGCCCACACATAGGCGGGTCCATGCCAGCTGCCATTATCCTGCAGGCCGCCCATTACATTGTATGGAATTTCGTTGTCTGCATTGATATGGTAAAACTGACCGAGGGGTAATTTTTCATCGAACTGCCAGCTACGACCACGATCGCGGCTTACAGCAATACCTCCATCGTTGCCATTGATGATGAAATTGGGATTGTAAGGATGAATCCACCACGCATGGTGATCGGGGTGAACGCCGCTGTAAGGAATGATGATGCGGAAATTGCGGCCGCCATCGTCGCTCTGAGCAATCATCTGATAAATGTTATAAACCCGGTTTTCGTTGGCGGGGTCTACTGCAATATCCTGAAAATAGAAGGGTCGGTTCGATGCCCAACGCGGGTCATCATTTACTTTTTCCCACTTAAAACCACCGTCTTCGGTACGATAGAGTGCATTTTTCTTCGATTCAATCAGGGCATACATCACATTGGGATCGCTTTTGGCAATGGCAAAACCCATACGGCCTGTGGTATCCGGAAGGCCTTGTTCTTTACCCAGTTTTTTCCAGTTTTCACCACCATCCCAAGTTACATAAAATCCGCCACCGTTGCCACCGCTATGAAAACTCCAGGGAGTGCGGTAGTGCTGCCACATGTTAACGAGGATCTTATTGGGGTTTGAAGGATCCATAATCATATCTCCTACGCCGGTGCTGTCGTTCGTATACAGGATTTTTTTCCAGTTTTTGCCGCCATCGGTGGTTTTAAAAACCCCTCTTTCGGGATGCGCAGCATAAGGATTTCCGATAACGCCTGCGTATACCACATCCGGGTTGTTGGGGTCTACCAGGATCCGGTGAATATTGCTTGTTTTTTCGAGTCCCATGCATTTCCAGGTTTTACCGCCATCGAGGGTTTTATAAATGCCTGCTCCCAGATTGATAGAATTGCGTGGATTGCCTTCGCCGGTACCAACCCACACTACAGAGGGATTGCTTTGCTGTATAGCGATTGAACCAATGTTAAGGATGGGCTGGTCGTCAAAAATGGGTTCCCAGGAGGCACCGCCGCTTGTGGTTTTCCAAACACCACCACTTGCTGCTCCAATATAAATGATATCGGGGTTGCTGTGCACCGCATCGATGCTTGTGACCCTGCCACTCATACCGGCAGGCCCGATGCTTCGGGCTTTCAGATTTTTGAAATCTTTTTCAATACTATAATTCTGAGCCCCCGCTCTTTCTGTGAAGCCCAACAGGCTAAACGCCAAAAGGGTAAAAATAATGACCTTATTTTTTCTCATTCTGCAAATAATTTTGGTGAAAGTTCTGGTTATTGGACGAAAAAACGCTGTAAATCAGTTTGTTCTTTTACAATGAAATCATTTTTTGCTAAAAAGCCGGCTCTGATGTAAAGAAAAAGGAGAAAAATGGGCAAAAAGTTTTTATTCCAAGAAAAATGCCGTAAATTTGTGACAAATGTCCGTTTTATGAAAGCTTCAAAAAATACTTCAAAAGCATATTCCTCCTCAGAAGTGCAGGCCGCTTCTTTTGAAGAACCTGTGTCTCCCTACTATCAGCGGGGTGGGGTAGCACAGGCAATCGCATTATTGGGTCTAAGTCAGCCCGATAGCCTCCTCGATGCTCCCAACGATTTTGATGTAGTGGATATGATCCGAAAAGGCCTTACCAAAAAATCTCTCGATCACCTAATGGATCACTTTGATGTAACTGCTACCGAAATGGCCAAAATGTTGCATACATCCGATCGTACGATGCGCCGTTTTACGGAGCATTCCGTCCTAAATCCCGAACATTCAGAACGGCTCATAGAATTAGCAAAAGTATTCGCACATGGTCTCGAAGTTTTTGGCAGTGCGCCCCGGCTTCGAAAATGGTTCACCACCGAAGTTCGCAGTTTAGGAGGCCGTCGTCCCTTAGATCTGCTTGATACTTCTCTCGGCATCTCCATTGTTAATGATACCTTAGGTCGTATCGAACACGGTATTGTTGCATGAGCAGGATAGTTTACAGAATGGTTCGGCAAAAATATGCGAATGATCTTTCCGGCACCGGTTCGGCTTTGTATGGAGGGCGCTGGAATCCCAAGGGAACTTATGTTTTGTACGTATCCGTAACCGCCTCACTGGCAATGTTGGAATGGCTGGTAAATGCTACAGAGGCAGACTCGGAGGAATTGTTTTGCATAATAAAACTTGAACTACCGGATGCGCCCGTTATTAAATACGATGTTGAAGCCCTACCGAAAAATTGGCGGGACTATCCACCCCCTTCTTATTTACAATCCCTTGGATTGAAATTTGTAACTGACAATGCGTATTTTGCTATGGAGGTTCCATCCGTAATCCTACCTATGGAGAACAACATAATATTAAATACCCGTCATCCTGCTTTTTCCAACGTAAAAATTATATCGCAGGAATTGTTACAGTTGGATCAATGCATAATTAACAGGTAAAAAACCGCAGGCCATCTTTTAATTTTCTTCCCGGATTAATTTGTTTAATAACAATCCTTTGCTAACTACATAAAACCCAAACAGTACGATATTGAATCCTCATATTCCTTCGAGACCCTATCTTTACCTGATTACTTATTGATCATTCTATTGTAAAACAGTATAAACAAATGGTGCAGGCATGAATGCAGAACAGCAAAGGCTAAGGGTAAATGCTAGTCGTAAAATTCCATTGGAGCCCTGGGGTACTTATCTTCCGGAGCGGCAATGGGGAACCGTGAGAGAAGACTACAGCCCGAACAGCGATGCCTGGAATCATTTCCCGTTTGATCATGCCCATAGCCGCTCCTATAAATGGGGTGAAGATGGTATTGGGGGAATTTGCGATTATTTTCAGAATCTCTGTTTTGGTATCAGCCTCTGGAACGGAAAAGATGCTATTTTGAAAGAGCGGTTTTTCGGATTGGGTAATTATGAGGGAAATCATGGGGAGGACGTTAAGGAATTGTATTATTATCTGGATAACCTGCCATCGCATTATTATGCGCAATTGCTTTATAAGTATCCGCAAAATGCTTTTCCCTATGAAAAATTAAGAACCGAAAATGCCAAAAGAGGAAAAGATGAAGTTGAATATGAAATTCTGGATACTGGTATTTTCGACGATGATGCTTATTTTGATGTGACAATCACTTACGCTAAATATGGTAAGAAAGATATTGCTATTAAAATAGATGTAACCAATCGGTTTTCGGAAGCTGCACCGATAACCCTGGCTCCGATGCTATGGTATTTTAATCGCGAAATGAATGGTTATAAACAACCGGAAATCAAATGGCTGAGCGAGACTTCTGTGAAGGCATCGCATGGGCGGTTAGGGAATTACTATATGTATTTTCAGAAACCCAAAAAGCTGTTGTTTACCGATAATAAAACCAATGATAAAAAAATCTACGGAAAACCAAACGAGAGTCCTTTTGTAAAAGATGCTTTTCATGATGCCATCATTCTTGGGAAAAATGTTACTGCCTTACAGAAAAGAAGGGTAGGGACTAAATGTTCACCTGTGTATTCGGCCGTACTAAAAGCCGGTGAAACCAAGAGCTTTTTTTTACGACTTACTGATGCACAATTAGAGACTCCTTTTCCCAGAGATTTTGAGCAGATTTTTGAACAACGCAAATCTGAAGCGGATCATTTTTATAACGATATTTTTCCGGTAGGGCTTCCCGAAGATGTACGTAATATTCAGCGTCAGGCGATGGCCGGTTTACTTTGGAGCAAGCAGTTTTATTATTACGATGTGGAGCGCTGGATCAGCAAGGGTGAGGGCGATCAGCCGCCATCGGATCATCGTAAATACGGCCGGAATTCGCATTGGTTACATCTTAAAAATCAGGACATTATTCTGATGCCGGATAAATGGGAATATCCGTGGTACGCAGCCTGGGATCTAGCTTTTCATTGTATAGCAATGGCCAAGGTGGATCCAACTTTTGCCAAACACCAATTGATCCTTGTCATGAGGGAATGGTATATGAAACCCGACGGTCAATTGGCTGCCTATGAGTGGAATTTCAGCGACGTCAATCCGCCTGTTCATGCTTTTGCGGCTTTACAGGTCTATCAGATAGAAAAGAAGGCTACCGGCAAGGGTGATATTGCTTTTTTGAAAAGAATTTTTCAGAAACTCATTGTCAATTTCACGTGGTGGATCAATCGTAAAGATCCGGGTGGAAACAATTTATTTGAAGGGGGATTTTTGGGTCTGGATAATATTGGCGTATTTAACAGAAGTATTCAGTTGCATAGTGAGACACAGCTCGATCAGGCAGACGGGACTAGCTGGATGGGCATGTATGCACTCAATATGATGGATATAGCGTTGGAAATAGCAATGGTAGATAATTCTTTTGAGGATAGCGCTACCCGCTATTTTGAGCATTTTGTTTTGATTGCAGAGGCTTTGAATGAATTGCATCTTTGGAATGAAGAAGATAAATTTTATTATGATACGCTTTGCCGGCCAAATGCGGAACCCATACAATTAAGAATACAATCTATTGTAGGACTATCTCCTTTATTTGCCATCTCCGTTATTGATAAAAAGATGATGGAAAAACTGCAGGATTTCAATAAAAGAATTCATTGGTTTGAACACTATCGTAAATCGAATGGCCGGTACTGGCCCAACGAGGAAAAGGCAGAATCGAATGAAATATTATTGTCGCTTTTGCCAAAGGATCGGTTGGAAGCTTTATTACAAAGACTGTTGAATGAGGCTGAGTTTTTAAGTGAAGGAGGTATTCGCGCTCTATCGAAATATCACGAAGCCAATCCGTACACCGTTACCCTTGAGGGCCATGATTATACCATTCAGTATGATCCCGGCGACAGTACATCAAGTATGTTTGGGGGCAACAGCAATTGGCGGGGACCGGTTTGGATGCCTATCAATTTTCTGATTATTCAATCGCTGATGAAGTTCGGGTCTTTCTACGGAGAAACCCTGATGCTCGAGTATCCTGTAGGTTCCGGTAAAACGATGCCGCTTTCGGAGGCGGTTGAAGGGGTTATAAAACGGGTGACAAGCTTGTTTACTTTAACTCCCGAGAACAACCGGCGGCTACATGCGGAATACAATGAATTCTACAGTCGTCCGGGGAATGAACATTTGGTTTTGTTTTATGAATATTTCAATGGTGATAGCGGACGCGGATTGGGTGCAAGTCACCAAACGGGATGGACTGCCTTAGTGGCCAATTTGCTTGCCGATTTGTACCCGAATACCCATACGCAAAATCATTTAGATGCAACAGGGGATACTTTGACCAATGAGATGGATGAGTATAATTTTGGACAGGGCCCATTATAATCGAAAATCAATAGGAAACTACAGGTACCCCTTTTGAACTATTAAAAATTCTTTAAACGTTTCAGAAGGGCTATACTATTGTTGGTTTTGCCTGCAGGGTTGTTAACTTTGCCTTTCAATATGCAAAAAAGGGAAACATATCGTAAAAGAATACTGCTTGGGAAATTAATATTTCCTGTTTGCCTTTTGTTGTTGGTAAATGGCTGGGTCGATTTCTCTTTTTCTTCCTATCCAACAAATGCGGTTTCGACATCTTCTTTCCACGAGCCCTTTGATGACTACGATAGTTTTTATGAATGGATGGCCGAGACCTGCTACGATCTTGAAGATGCTATTCCCGAAGGAGATTCTGATGAAGAGGTTCCGGAAGAAAAAAAATCCTTTAAGAATCAGATTGCGCATTTTTATTTTATCTCAAAACTCCCTGTAACTTTAAGCATAAAGGCTGTCTCCGGTATTAACCGGAAAGCTTCGCTTTTGCTTCGAGCTATTGATGTGCCCGAACTTCCTCCGGCTGTAGTGAAAAACGTTGTTTAGATTTTATTTGAAGTTTTTCACATTACACTAAAATTAATATGTATAAAAATATTGGACTGCTTTGCCTGTTGGTAGGGCTTGCAAACCTGTTGCATGCACAAAAGAAGGATAGCCTCAATCAGGTGCTTGATAGCTTATTTATTGTTGATTTCGAAAATAAAAATAAGGAGCCTCTGAAGCTTTTGCACGCAGAGCCACTGTATATTGATCTGATCCGGGATCTTGGAGCCCGAAAAGGGGAGCGGGAATGGAACTTTGGGGCAGGTCTTACCGATAATCTGGGTTTTGACAAGTATGAAGCTTTGGTGGAATATGAATGGGCGCCTGCCGACCGGCTTGGCTTGGAAGTAGAACTTCCTTTTACCTTTTATTATAATACCAATGGTTCTGGTGGGGATAGCAATCCGGGAAGCCGGTTGAATAGTTTAAAACTGGCCTCTCAATGGACTTTTCTGGTAAATGCTAAAGCCAAAACCTCGCTGGCAGTGGGTTATTTGCACGAGTTTCTGTTGCCCTCTTTTCAGGATTATGGAAAAGAGCGTTTATTGGCCGGTCATTTGGCAGAACCCTTTTTTATTGCCGCAAAAAGATGGGGTAAAAATTATCATACGCTGTTATATACAGGCCCTGTTTTTGAATACAGCCATGCAGCAAGGAACTGGAAAACCGGCTATCAGGCTAATTTTAGCATACATTATATGCTACCTGGCACACGAAATTTTCTTGGGGTAGAGTCAAATATGGATTGGGGAGGACATGATTTTGATATGGTACTTCGCCCTCAGATGCGGCTTGCCATAACAGATCATTTGTTGATTGGCATTGTAGCAGGCATTCCTGTAAATCGTGAAAATCAAAGACTTAGTTCCTTTTGCCGGCTGATTTACGAGCCCGAATCACAAAATAAAGTGAAGCGGCCCTATGGGAAATGAAGCATATAAGCTATTAGCAAGGTTGCTTTTGAACCATAAAAGGGTTCAACAAGATGGTATGATTTGTTGTCTTCCTGTAACTTTACCTAAACAATGTTGCCATGAATGAAATATTGGAGTATTTCAACTCTTTGGAATCAAAGCCACTCCACAGGCTGGCTTTTATGGTATTGCCCATTCTGATATTATGGTTTATTGAAAATGGTTTTCCCTTGGTGCGGTTAAAATACAAGACCAAAAAGGCACCCCATGCGGTTTTGAATTTCACTTTTACCCTTTTTCATGTGATCATACACGGGCTGTTGGCTGTATTACTGGTAAAAGTGAGTCTTTGGTGTCAGGCGGAATCCTTTGGAATGGTTCATTGGTTGAATCTTCCGGTTTGGGGAGTGGTGATTGCCGGGGTATTCAGCATGGATTTTTTTGGTGGCTGGCTGGTGCATTGGGTAGAGCATAAAACCCCGCTTTTCTGGCGGATACATATTGTACATCATGCCGATAATAAGGTAGATGTAAGTACCGGTTTACGACATCATCCGCTGGAGGCCATGAACCGTTGGTTATTTTTTACCGCAGGGGTTCTTGTGATGGGATTGCCTATTTATGCGGTCATGATTGCTCAAACGATGATGAGTATGTTTACCATGTTTACCCATGCCAATATTCAGTTGCCTAAGTGGCTCGATAAAGGCATGAGTTATGTGCTGGTAAGTCCTAATATGCACAAAGTACATCACCACTGGAAACAGCCTTATACGGATAGTAATTACGGGACTGCTTTTTCTATCTGGGACCGGATATTTGGTACCTACCGCGAACTTGATCCTTCTCAGATAAAATATGGTCTCGACCGATATTACGATAATGAAAAAGATGAGGAGTTTAAAACATTGCTGAAAAGCCCTTTTAAGGATACTGTTAAATAGATACAGTGTAATCTATTCAAAGATTATGTTTGATAAAAATAATGTTTGTCAAGCATAATCTTCACTGTTTTATTAATTTGATGAGTAAAAAGAAAATATTATTATCTAAATCCCCACTTTCTTCCTTCGCAGCCAAAAATCAAACAAAGTAAAACCCAATACAGTATTTACAAGTAACAGCAGCATGGTTGTTTGCCTATTAAACAGGCTACTCCAATCAACTGTTGGTAATTTAAATGGAAATGGATTTTCTGAAATTTTTGACCAATCCTCAAGGCTAACTGCATATCCAAATACCATTAGTAGCATAGTTGCCAATATGCCACCCAAAAGCCAAACGAATACGGGATTGATGTACTCTTTGGCTGGTTTAGCAATGCGTACACCCGCAATATCTTCCATGATATTTTTGGTGAAGCGCATGGAAGGTTGCAGGGTATCCCAATCTTGTTTCAATAATTCATGTATTTCGGACAATTGCTGAAAGTTGGATTTCCATTCCAGAATCGTT
>JBGSNV010000179.1:0-1995 GCA_041739485.1 Chitinophagaceae bacterium | reverse complement strand
CAACATTAAATAAAACGGAATAATCATGGCAGAATGGTTTGATCAATGGTTTGATTCGCCTTATTACCACGAATTGTATTTTAACCGGGACGAACAGGAAGCGACTGACTTTATCGAAGCGTTATTAAAATACCTGAATCCATCAGCAGGCAGCAAGATGCTTGATATAGCCTGCGGCCGTGGAAGGCACAGTATTACCCTTGCCAAGAGTCCCTATCTTGTAACCGGAATAGATCTTTCGTACCAATCCGTTATAGCGGCCAAAGCCAATGAAAAGGAAAATCTCGAATTTTTTCAACATGACATGCGGCTGCCCTTCCGGATTAATTATTACGATTACGGCTTTAATTTTTTTACAAGTTTCGGCTATTTCCGTACCCGCCACGAACATGATGCCGCCATCAGAACAATTGCAAGATCGCTCCACCTTGAAGGGATTCTTGTGATTGATTACCTGAATACGCATTATAGCGAAGATCATTTGGTTCATGAAGCCGATATTCCGGTTGGCGAATACAATTTCCACATTACCAAATGGATGGATGAGACCCATTTTTACAAAAAAATAGAGGTAGAACATGACCTTTTTACGGAGCCTCATATTTTTACTGAGAAAGTAAGTAAGTTTTCACTCGGGGATTTTACAGAAATGCTCGCCTTTCAGGGCATGCAAATACAGGAAGTATTCGGCGATTATCAATTTGGACCTTACCATGTGCGCAATACCCCGCGAATGATTATGATTGCTAAAAAAATAAAACCAGAATAAATTGTTTTCATTTTCAACCAAAATAAGGGTGCATTATGCCCTAACCGATCAGATGGGTGTGGTTTACCACGGCCACTACGCACAGTTTTTCGAAATTGCCAGAACAGAATCTATCCGCAGCCTTGGTTATTCGTACAAGGAAATTGAGGCTATGGGTATTATGCTACCGGTAACGGATATGCACACCCGCTTTCTCCGTCCTATCCGGTACGATGACCTGATAACTGTTACGGTAACGTTGCGCGAATTGCCGCTGCATCATAAAATTGTTTATCACGGTGAAATCCATAATGAAGCAGGAGATATTCTGACTTCGGGAACCGTAACCCTTTATTTTGTGGATATTAAAACCATGAAAAAAGTAGCCATACCAGATAATATGCTTGAAAAGCTAAAAACATATTACGAAAAAACGGACTAAATCATTTTAGTTCCTTTGGGTCAGGGTGAAGGATATTCAGCATTGATATCTGCAGCCTGCACCATATCGAATATAAAAGCGGCAGCAAGCCGGGAGGTCCGGTTATCGGTATCGAATGAAGGATTTACTTCGGTGATATCAATAGAGGCAACTTTCCCACTGAGTACTATATGCCGCAAAATTCTTTTGAACATGGCGTTAGGAGAAATACCATTGTATCCGGCAGCACTGACACCGGGAGCATAAGGTGCTGCAAATACATCCATATCTAACGAAAGATGTAAAACATCTGATTGAGCAATTACCCCATTGATGGTATGTATGATTTTATCTAGCCGATCGTTGCTAAAATCCTCTGCCAGAAAATAAGGGACACCCATTTCAATGGCCAACTCAAACAATCGCTTGGTGTTGCTATATTGTTGGATTCCAAGTGCGAGATAATGAAAAGGGATATTTGCTGCTCTGCAATCCGCGTCTATCTGCCAAACCCAGGAACCTGAATTGGGGAGTTCTTCGTTGTTTAAGGAGCGTAAATCAAAGTGTGCATCAAAATTAATAAGGCCATACTCCTCATGAGGATTTTGTGGTTTCAATGCCTGAAAAGTACCGTAAGACAATTCCTGTCCACCTCCAAGCACTATGGGTAAATAACCGGCCTGAATGATCTGACCAACTTTTTGGGCAAGTAATGCCTGCGCAGCTTCAAGGTCCGAGTCGTGACAAAATACATCACCGGCATCCACCATTCGTATATGATCTGCTACTACCGGAAAATGTCCGCAATATTTCCTGATGGTATCCG
>JBGSNV010000171.1:0-3982 GCA_041739485.1 Chitinophagaceae bacterium | reverse complement strand
AGGACAGCGTAACAGGGGCTAAAGTCATGATCAATGATCAGCCGTTAAGCATGCAAAAGGACTTCTCGGTAAGTCCGGCAAATTATCCTGCCAAAATGGGATTCAGCGAAGTGGTATATATCAATTTTGAAGACTCTCTTTGGAAAAATGACAAGATTCCACTTACTGGTAAACTCGTGATGTTTAATTACAAAGGACTTCAGCAAAGCGGACAGCGCAGAACTTTTGGTATGAGCATCAATAACCGGCTTGCACAAGTAATGCAACGCGGTGCTTCTGCAGCCCTCGTGGTGCAGGATATTTTTCCGGTTGAAACTGCCGAAACGGTAAGCAACCTTCAATACGATGCCTACAGCAGCCGCGTAAATATCAATTACTATAATATTTCACCTGCTATTGCTCAAACCATTTTGGGCGATGCATACGCAGCATCACAGGACAATCAACTCATAAGCAAAAGCTTTCAACATGATTTCTGGCTCGAATACGACGAACAGCGGCTTGACCAAAAAAGCAGCAATGTACTTGGCGTATTAGAAGGCACCGACAAAAAAGACGAATACCTGTTTGTTACCGGACACTATGACCACCTCGGAAAACGCGGCGATGTGATTTACTATGGAGCAGATGATGATGGCAGTGGTACCGTTGGCGTTCTGGAATTAGCTGAGGCTTTTGCCAAGGCCAAAGCAGCCGGAAAAGGCCCCCGCCGCACTATTGTTTTCATGACCGTAAGTGGTGAAGAAAAAGGATTGTGGGGCAGCCGCTACTACAGCGATCATCCCATTTTTCCGCTGGAAAAAACCACGGCCGACCTGAATATCGATATGATTGGTCGCCTTGACAGCATCCACATCAAAAACGACACCACACAATATATTTATCTGGTGGGTGACGATAAACTAAGCAGCGAACTTCGTCCGATAACTGATATGGCCAACAAATACACCAAAGTGTACCTTGATGGCAAATACAACGACCCCAAGGATCCGCAGCGGATTTACTACCGCAGCGACCACTATAATTTTGCCCGCAAAGGCGTGCCTATCCTGTTTTACTTCAGTGGATTGCATCCCGATTACCACCGCCCAAGCGATACGGTAGACAAGATCAATTTCCCCGAAATGGAACAAAGGGCAAGGCTTGTGTTTTATACGGCCTGGGAAATGGCCAATCGCAATGAAATGCTGAAAAGAGATATTTCGCTGACGGCACCTTCCCGTTAATCAGAAATTATTTTATGTGAAAAAAGACCCTGCTAAGTTTCGGCAGGGTCTTTTTTATGGCACTTACTTATATAGGATCAATGCCTCCTTGTACCTAATCTATTCTTCAAGGGATTTTCAAAAACCGGAAACAGTCACCCGACACAAGCTTACAACTATTCCTTCTGTACCAAATTACGTGCAGCCATTTTTAATTTATTAGTCGCATAATCTCCCTATTTTGAGTCTAAAAGCGAGTATTACTAAATCAATTCTTCTAAAAAAAGGATTTCTTATTACTACAGGCGAATGCTAAATTGAAGCTATGATTGGTCGGGAATATGAAAGCGGCCATTTAAAAGAGGTATTGAAATCGAATCGGTCGGAATTCCTGGCGATTATCAGGTGAGTGAAACTATTCAGTTATAGACCTTTTATAAAAAAGCGCTTATTGAAATAACTGTTTTAAATCTTGAAAATCCTATTCTTTCCTTTTAAGATTTAACCTCTTCCCAAGATTCCATAATGTTGCAAATGCTACCGTTAGGTATCCTAAAATTAGCAATTTATTTTCTGCCATAATATATATAGGTTCCTCATACCAATTCAACGACTTAGCTTCAATATAATTTTCATAAATCAAAGCGCAGCCAATGAAATTTCCGTTTACCTGAGGGGATCAGGTGCAAAAATAAAAATAGAATCCTGAACCCAAGCCCATCGCTTATGTTTATCAATCAAACAAATGTTTAGAACTGATACAAAATCATTGAATGTGCATCTATTGCCAAGCACAACTTTTACAACCCTTGATGTATCATAGCCAAACTTTATTTCCATTGCAGTTTGCTGAATGCTTTCTAACACCTCTTCCCTCTGCTCAAGGAAATCATTCAAATAAAATGCCGTTTGTTTTTTGCGTCTAACTTCTCTCAAAATCATTCCTTCTGAAAACTCAAGCACCTCATCACCTTTATCTCCTTCTATTGGGAGATAAACATTCATCGTACTTTCATTAAATTTTTTCTGAATTGGAAAAGATTTCCAAAGAAACAAAGGGAGAATACCTAATAAGGAAATCGTACCGGTTATATACCATTTTGAAATCATTTTTTTAAGATGAAAATCAAGCCAAAATCCATAAACCCTTGCCGTATAAATATCCTTTTTAATGGCTACTATTTCCAAAGGGAAAATGCTCATTGAACATAGCCTTGGACTCATCGATCAGGTGATTCTTCTAAAAGATTTGTTTGAACAAGGATAAGCGGATGCATATCATACCCCGAATTCTTTTCCCTAAAAAAGGATCATAAGTAAAGTGGCTAAAGCAAAAGAACGCCAAACCCATTATAAATCGGCAAGCAAATGAAAGCCGATTGTTCGCCACCTTGAACTCTCAAGTCCATACTTATAAAATAAGCTTACGCCAAATGCCTTATACACATCCTTTCGGTTACTGTAGAGCCCAAACCTGTATCCTACTCTTCCCATTGGGCCATACGAAACACCGTTGTCGTTATCAATTGCTTCGCCATCGGCACCGGCATAAGAAATTCCAAAACCAGCCCCCACATGAAAACCGCTGTTTTTAGCAGGCTCCGGTACTGCGCCCATCCCTTTGTTGAAATCACCCCAAAATTGAATATCGCCCCGATAAACCACCCCCGAACCAAATCCATCGGAATAAATACCGGCACCCGCACTTGTAATAGTTCCAATACTGAATGAACTATTATCTGTTTCAGAAAGATTTTTCCGGTAACCATAAGAAAATTGAGCGAGGTAATAAGCATCATAGCCACTTCCTCTCACTCCGTAATTTGTTAAACCCATAGGAACGGAAGCCCCTAAGGAATGGGTTCCGGTTTGAGCCTTAGCACAGGCTAAAATAAAAGGCATACAGATGGCCATCAACAGCAGTTTTTTAAACATAGGTTTTTGTTAAGTAAGAAATTAAATGATTGAGGGGGAAGTGACTATTTTAATTGAAACGTGATTGCCTGCACGTGGGTAAAAGGAACAATCGTATTAAATTCCACAGCGGGAGTCCACTTTGGGGACAGGCGAATCACCCGCATGGCTTCTGCACCAAGTTCAGGGTCCGGTGCATCAAGGATTTTGAATGCGGATAAGCTACCATCTTCCTTTACCAGAAACTTGATAAGGACGACCCCCTGTATGTTATCTTTCATTGCAGTTTTAGGGTACTTCAGATTTTTTTTCAAAAAGGCTTCCCATCCCGCCTCACCTCCGGGAAATTCCGGTCGGCGGTCGCTGATACATTCGGAACCACTTACAGGTTTCCCATCTGTATCGAAACAGGTTTCAGATTTTATACCATTAGCGTCATAAACCACTTCCATTACTTTTCGGCCTGTGCTGTCTTTATAAATCCAGGTGCCGGATTGAATCATCCCCTGAACAGGTCCTTCCCCGCTTACTCCTACTTTTGGCAAGTATTCCTTTCCCGTCCCGTTTCCGGTTTTGTCACCCTCGCAAGTATATTTCAAACTGCCATCGGCATAATAATTTTCATAATGACCCCAAAGCTTAAGCCCGGTTTGATTGCCTTTATGTTTCAGGATGCCATCGGGATACCATTCCGCAAAATAACCTTCAGGCTCTCCGTTTTGGTAGGTAATTTCCTTGATTTTTTTTCGGTTGGGTAAATATTCGATATCACGATCGTTGCGTTATAAGTCAAACATTGTCAATGGGTTATCTTTTGGTTCTTTGAAATATTGTAGATGAGTCTCCTGAAACAGTTGATTTAT
>JBGSNV010000165.1:0-6772 GCA_041739485.1 Chitinophagaceae bacterium | reverse complement strand
GCTCAATGTTGCAGGTAATAATGTGGTTGCCCTTGCTGGCATACATTTCAAAAACTCCTTTGATACCTAAATTATCCCCCTCGGTAGCACCACTGGTAAAAATTATTTCTTTAGGTTCTGCACCAATCAGCTTGGCAACCTGCTCCCGGGCATAATCAACTGCTTCTTCTGCAGCCCAACCAAACGGGTGGTTCCGGCTTGCAGCATTCCCGAAATTGTTGGTAAAATAAGGGATCATCGCCTCTACTACCCGCGGATCGCAGGCAGTAGTTGCGTTATTGTCAAGATAAATTGGAAATTGAAGACTCATATGTGTATTTGATTTTTGTAGCCAATAATGACTTATGTTCAATGCTATTCTAATAATAAACACGAAATTAGTTGATTTAGTTCTGTGTATAAAACTCTGTGCGATACTTTAAGGTTTTTTCCGGCTTTCGGAATAAAAATACCCCTATTTTGCCCGTAAATTAACATACATGTTGAAAATTGAGCACATTGGCATTGCAGTATCTGATCTTGAAAAATCGATTCCTTTGTTTGAAAAGCTTTTACAAACCCCTGTTTATAAAACAGAAGAAGTCGTTTCCGAAAAAGTAATTACTGCATTTCTTGCTACCGGACCCAATAAAATAGAATTATTGGCAAGTACGGATCCGGATGGGGTTATTGCAAAGTTTATCGCTAAAAAAGGAGAGGGCATTCACCATATTGCCTTTGAGGTACAGGACATAGTAGCAGAAATGAAACGACTACAGGCGGAAGGTTTTACGCTGCTGAATGAGATCCCCAAAAACGGAGCGGATAATAAACTCGTTTGCTTTTTACATCCAAGGGATACGAATGGGGTCCTTATTGAACTTTGTCAGGAAAAGCCGGCAACCTGAGGATGGTCAAGGTTACAAATTCAGTTTTTCTGCAGCTTGTATAGCAGCAAGCTGGCTAGCATCCTTTTTATTGAAACCCCTGCCTGCAGCAATGATCTCCCCATCTACTTTTACCCCAACAATAAATAAGCGACGTCCTTTTTCCTGTTTCTCCTCGAGTGTTTCAAATTCGATAGATTTATTTTGCTTACCTGCCCAGCCTATCAACTTGTTTTTTACATTAATATCCAGACTTTCGAGCTCATCTACAAACATGTAGGGAGAAATGATATGCTTAACTACCCAACGATGTGTGGCATTGTAGCCTTTATCGAGGTACACGGCCCCAACAAGAGCTTCGAGGGTATTACCAAAGATCTGACTGTTTTTAAGCGAGGAATCTATTTTATTGAAAATGGTAATTTTTTTCAATCCCATTTTAATGGCAATATCATTGAGCATTTGCCGGTTCACCATTTTGCTGCGCATCTCGGTAAGAAAACCCTCGCCCTTTTTTGCATAGCGCATAAAAAGATAATCTGCAACGATAGCGCTCAGGATAGCATCTCCGAGATACTCAAGCCGTTCATTATTTTCTTCGGGATTGTCGCGGATACTTCGATGGCTTAACGCAATGGTGTAAAGCTCCATTTTCCCGGGCTTTAAACCCAATACCTGACGGATGGCTTTTTTAAAAACCTGCTGCTGACTATCTGACCCAAAAAAGGATTGTAAAATACTCACTGGCATTATATAAATACTGCAACCAAACAGGCAAATGAACCGATTGTTTTAAAAAAACACGGATCAGGCCTCATACTTCTTAACAATAACACAGGCATTGTGTCCGCCAAATCCGAAAGTATTGCTTAAAGCAGCCCGTACTTTGCGGTGTTGAGGCTTTCCAAAAGTAAAATTCAGCTTTGGATCGAGTTCCGGATCGTCTGTAAAGTGATTGATGGTGGGTGGCACAATATCGTGCACTATACTTTGAATACAGGCAATAGCTTCAATAACACCTGCTGCACCCAAACAGTGACCTGTCATGGATTTGGTACTGCTGATGTTGAGATTGTATGCATGCTCCCCAAATACATCCTGAATGGCTTTCACCTCAGCTCCGTCACCCAAAGGCGTACTTGTGCCGTGTGTGTTGATATAATCAATATCCTCCGGAAGCATACCTGCATCCGCAAGGGCGGCAATCATTACATTTTTTGCACCAAGTCCTTCCGGATGGGGTGCTGTAATATGATAGGCGTCGGCACTCGCACCGGTTCCTGCAATTTCGCAGATGATGTTTGCCCCTCTGGCTTTAGCATACTCCAATTCTTCGAGGATCAACATACCGGCTCCCTCTCCCATTACAAAACCATCGCGGTCTTTATCGTAGGGGCGGCTAGCTGTTGCAGGACTGTCATTTCGTTCGCTCAGGGCCTTCATGGCGTTGAAGCCACCTACCCCGGCTTTGCACACAACGGCTTCACTTCCACCGGTAAGAATCATATCGGATTTCCCCATTCTTATGAGGTCGAAAGCGACTCCTATGGCATTGGTGCTTGAAGCACAGGCACTTGTAACTGAAAAATTGGGTCCGCGCAATCCATGGCGCATGCTCATTTGCCCGGCAGAAATGTCGGAAATCATTTTGGGGATAAAAAAGGGATTGAACCTTGGTGTACCATCACCAAGTGCAAACTCCATTACTTCTTCCTGAAAAGTGATGAGGCCACCTATACCGCTTGCAGAAATAACGCCACAGCGATCGGCTTTAAAACCAGCCTGAGCGATTCCTGAGTGAGTCATTGCCTCATCGCTTGCTACCAACGCAAGTTGGCAATAGCGATCAATTTTACGGGCTTCTTTGCGGTCCAGAAAGTTAAGCGGATCAAAATTCTTTAATTCGCAGGCGAACCTTGTTTTAAACTTGGATGCATCAAACAAGGTGATCGGAGCGGCACCACTTGTACCCGCAAGCAAGTTTTGCCAGAAGGTTTCCAGTGTACCACCTATGGGCGTTAATGCCCCTATTCCGGTAACGACTACTCGTTTCAATACCATAAATTACGCTGCTGATTTCAGGAAAAAACGGGAACACGCAGGGGCACAAACCCCTGCGTGTTCCCTAATGGTGGTCACAATTCTTTTTACTTTGCGTGTTCTTCCAGGTAAGTAATAGCCTGTCCAACAGTGGTAATGGTTTCGGCCTGCTCATCAGGAATAGAAATGTTGAACTCTTTTTCAAACTCCATAATGAGTTCTACAGTGTCTAAAGAATCAGCGCCAAGGTCATTGGTAAAAGAAGCTTCGAGGGTTACTTCGGCCTCGTCAACGCCCAATTTATCGACAATGATTTTCTTTACTCTTGTTGCGATGTCGCTCATGATTGTATTTTTTATAGGGGGCAAAAATATACTTTTTGGCATATAAACAAAATCGAGTATTAAAATTGACTGTGCATAAATGCCTTTCTTGGTCAATTTCAATGGTTTACATCCTTTAAAAACCATTAATTCAACAAATAAATATAGGAAAAATCATCAAAAGTTTTGCGGTTTTGTTTTGAAACTCTGCGACTTTGCCCCTGAAAATATATTTTTACCACAGGGGTTTGCTTTTTTCGTCTAATTTCGCTTGCCGGAAAATAAGGTTTATAAATCACACATTTCATCCGGCTATCTGTTCTGAAAAGTTCACAAAATGACGGGATTCTAAGAGCCTCTGCTCCTGCAAGATCTCCGGTCCTTGGAATTTCATAGAAAGGTATTACCAAAAATCGCATTCAGTGAAAGCAATTATACCGGTTGCAGGCGCGGGTACAAGATTGAGACCCCATACCTATACACAACCAAAAGCATTAATTCCAATTGCCGGAAAAACCATTCTCAGTTTTATCGTAGATCAGTTACAGGAAGCCGGCATCCGGGATTTTGTATTTGTAGTAGGGTATTTGGGTGAAAAAATACACGATTACGTCAACAATGCTTATCCACATTTAAATACCTACTTTGTATATCAAAATGAAAGACAGGGTACCGGTCATGCCGTAAAACTTGCTAAGGAATTTATCGGAAATGATGAAATTATGGTGGTATTGGGGGATACGATCTGCGAATTTGATGTACATATGGTGGTAAACAGCCCCGAAAATATGTTAGCCATCAAAAAAGTAGATGACCCGAGAATGTTTGGCGTAGCAGAAATTGATGATAATGGCCTAGTAGAGCGGGTGGTGGAAAAACCTGCTATTCCTAAAAGCAATATGGCGCTTGTAGGTATCTATAAAATTAAAGACAGTACCATCCTATTTGATTGCCTCGAACAATTGCAACAGGATTTAAGCGACCGCGATAAAGACCACAACCTGACCGATGCCCTGCAGTGCATGATTGACAAAGGATCAAAATTCCGCTCCTTCCGGGTAAAAAATTGGTTTGATTGCGGCAAAAAAGAAACACTGCTTGAAAGCAATGCCACCTTGCTGAAAAAATTTGGTGGCAATACCAATCCGCTGAACCATAACTACGAGAATACCATCATCATTCCACCGGTAAGCATTGGAGCAGGTTGTATTATCAAAAATGCCATTATTGGCCCACACGTAGCTATTGGCAGCAATACCATGGTGAATTACTCCATTCTCCGCGACAGCATTATTGGCTCCTACACAAGCCTGTATGAGGTAGTGCTCGACAATTCGCTTATTGGCAGCGACGCAAGTGTAAAAGGATTGAGCCGTAATTTGAATATCGGGGATAACACGGAGATTGATTTCGGGTAGAGGTGTTAGAGGAAGTTAGATCTTAACCTTTTGATTATTTCTCCCGGATCTACCTTTTGGGGATACAGCAGCTTAATATATACTAAAGGGTACCCTTTATTTTCCATGACCTCAAAAACAAACATATAAGGAAATCTGAGAAATGAAATTCTTCGGTGTTTACTATCCGAAAGGTTGAAAAAGCTTAAAGGGGTGATTTCCAATTTTCTAAGCAAGAACTTCGCTTCTGTCTCAAACGAAAAACCTAATTCCAAAGAAATATCCTCCTAATAATTTGTTACCTCCGAAATTTGGATATAAACAACATCAAATACTTCGACTTTATAAGCCATTTCTTCTTTGAGCTAAACGAGTTTCCAGTTCATCCAAAGAGATTAATTTTATCTCCCCTTTCCTCAATGCCTCATCCCGGCGGGCTAGTTCCTCATATAAAAAAGGATCCTCCTCAAAGGCATTTACAGAAGCCTGCAATTCCTCATCATCGAGCAATGCATTGAAAATCTCCCTTTTTTCAGGAAGCGATAATTTTTCAATCTCTTCTATTAATGAATGCATAAAACCATTTTGACTCAATTTCAAAGATACAGCGTATATACAAAAATGGCATAATTGAAAGGCGGTTTTTTGAAATTAGCTGATTAAAGCAGGAACAGGAAGTATATTACCTCTTTAACAACAACCTTGCAAGGCCTTTAAGTTAGCCACAGATTAAAAAAACCAAAAAAGCCATTTGCTTCCATTTAAAGCAATACCACTGAAAATTACTTCATACTCCGCGACAGTATTATTGGCTCCTACGCAAGCCTGTATGAGGTCGTGCTCGACAATTCGCTTATTGGCAGCGACGCAAGTGTAAAAGGATTGAGTCGCAACCTGAATATCGGGGATAATAAGGAGATTGATTTTGGGTAGGTCTATGGCTCCAAAAAGGCCTCTATTTGTCTGCGGGAGTCGGCAGTTGGAGGTGTTTTATCGTCATGCATCTTTGCCAATACTTTTTCTTTTGTTTTGGGATCCTGTTTAACGCCGATCATCAGCATATCCGTAAAAAACCGAAGTCCTATTACGAGTAAAGCAGCTGCCTCGCCTTGCTTGGAAATAATAAAAAAGAATCCGGCCAATACGGCTACAAACTGTTGTACAAAAATGCGCAGGTAAGGCTGAAAAAAAAGATCCTGAAGCGTGTATTGATGTAGTTTATTCCCTGCAAACCAATCGCTGATTAAACGGCCCACCTGCGTAACTGCCAACAAGGAAAAAACCATTAGAAATGTAGGTATCTGTAAAAGCCTTGTATAATTATCAATGATGTGGAAAGCTTCTACCCTACCCGGGATAGCACTACCGAAAAAGACGAATATGAAAACAGATTGAATGGCGACAAAGAAAAAATAATGCACCATGAAAAAAGGAATGGTAGCGAAATGATTACCGTCATTGAAGGGATCACTTTTGATGGCCATTTGATGAGCTCTGCCAAAACGCCAAACGGCAAGCATTTTTATGATGTGAGTGATTCCAATCAGAATGGTTTCGAAAAAATAGGCCATTACAATCAATAACGGATCCCAATGCCCCACCCAAAGGCCTCCAAGCAGGATAAGGGTTTGGAACCAAATCCAGCCATTATGCGTGTTGGGCACGAGTAGCCTGCCGAAAAACCTGCTGATAGAAAGGAAAGATTGCATAAGTATGCAAGTAATGGATATTAAGGAAGATGGTATATACCAACTTGAGGGTATTTTTGAGAAATGTTTCGCGATTTTGGATATCATTTAACTTCTGCCGCTTCTCCATCCGCTTCCTTATTATTCAAGCCGGTTTGATATGGGCAAGCGGCTGGAAACTCGCAAGTGCCGTAAGCAATGCGGGCAGGGCGGGCCTGCTTGGCGACGACAGCATATACTCCAAATAGGTTTAGCTTCCATTGTACTAAATAAATATTGAACAAGTGGCCACTGCTTAAATATAAATCCCCTTATGCTTTTATAAGACCTGCCCTTTGAATTTCCGGATCATTATTTTGGTGAAAAAGCATTTTTACAATTACTTGCTTTAATTCAACCTCATAGATAAAAATGTAGGGAAAACCTTCTACCTGAATTCTACGGTGACGTTGATCTTC
>JBGSNV010000163.1:0-8645 GCA_041739485.1 Chitinophagaceae bacterium | reverse complement strand
TACCTCATATAAGGCGGGTAAAGGTTAATTTTGTACTTTACCAATGAACCGTTGTAATGAAAGAAGATACTAAAGTTCCCATACCCACGCCCAATTACCTTCTGAGTACCTTAGATACCAGGTGCGCAAGATGCAGAAAGGGAAAAATGTTTAAGCACGGGATTAGTATCAACCTCAAAAAAAACATGGAGATGCCTGAGAATTGCCCGGTTTGCGAACAGCCCCTTGAAATTGAAGTTGGTTTTTATTACGGCACCGGATATGTCAGCTATGCCCTTACCGTAGCTTTAAGCGTTGCTGTTTTTGTTGCTTACTGGGTGTTACTTGGCATTAGCATCAACGATAACAGTCTTTTTTACTACCTCGGCGCCAATATGGTCATTTTGATTCTTTTGATGCCGTATATCATGCGATTAAGCCGCAGCCTGTGGCTGTCTTTCTTCGTTAAATACGATCCGGAGTGGAATTTGAAGGAACCCCCTAAACCTGAGCGGGTTATAGATGGGTAAATGAACAAATGGTAAAAACCATTGCCTTACATTTGCTGCCTATGCAAACGGATTTTCGAAAGCAACAGGCACTGGAATATCATACCAATGGCAGACCGGGAAAAATTGAAGTTATTCCCACAAAGGAAGCAAAAACACAGCGGGATTTAAGTCTTGCCTATAGTCCGGGGGTGGCAGAACCCTGTAAAGAAATACAAAAAGATCCGGCGAACGTATTTAAGTACACAGCAAAAGGCAATCTTGTTGCGGTGATATCCAACGGCACTGCAGTGTTGGGCCTCGGCGATATTGGCCCACTGGCCAGCAAACCGGTTATGGAAGGCAAAGCCGTTCTTTTTAAGATTTTTGCTGATATAGATGTATTTGATATTGAAATCAATGAAAAAGATCCCGAAAAATTCTGCACAATTGTTAAGGCACTTGAACCTACTTTCGGCGGTATCAACCTGGAAGATATTAAGGCACCGGAATGCTTCTACATTGAGCAAAAGTTGCGGGATGAAATGAGTATCCCGGTCATGCATGATGATCAGCATGGCACGGCCATCATAAGCAGTGCAGCGCTTTTAAATGCGCTGGAAATTCAAAAAAAGAAAATAGAAAAAATCAGGATCGTAGTCAATGGCGCCGGAGCGGCAGCAATGGCTTGTATTCAACTTTATGTAGCACTTGGCGTTGCCTATCAAAATGTAACCATCTTCGATATCAATGGGGTATTACATCAGGAACGCGAAGATCTCGATACTTTGAAAAAGAAATTTGCTATATCCGCTTCCCGCAAACACTGGAAACTCGAAGATGCCCTGAAAGATGCGGACGTTTTTCTGGGATTAAGCGTAGGCAATGTGGTTACTCCAAACATGGTAAAAAGTATGGCTAAAAATCCGATCGTCTTTGCCCTTGCCAATCCCGATCCGGAAATCAGCTACGAACTTGCCCACGAATCCCGTAAAGATGTAATTGTGGCCACCGGCCGAAGCGACAAGCCTAATCAGGTGAACAATGTACTCGGCTTCCCCTATATCTTCCGGGGAGCACTCGATGTACGAGCTACCGCCATTAATGAAGCCATGAAACTGGCGGCTGTAAGGGCATTGGCTAATCTGGCAAAAACCCCGGTTCCGGATATTGTGAACCTGGCATACAATGAGAAGAACATCATTTTTGGCCCCAATTATTTTATCCCCAAACCGCTTGATCCAAGGTTACTAAGTACCGTAGCTCCTGCTGTGGCTAAAGCCGCTATGGATAGTGGTGTGGCAAGTTTGCCGATTAGCGACTGGGATAATTATACTGTGGAACTCAACCGCAGACTGGGACTAGATAATCAGTTGTTCCGTGTAATGGGTATCCGTGCCCGGAAGGACGCCCGCTATGTAATTTTTGCCGAAGGCGACAACCTGAAGGTTTTAAAGGCCGCGCAAATCTGTTACGAAGAAGGCATTTGTTTCCCCATTCTTTTGGGAGATGAAAAAGTGATTCGTACTCTTGCTGAAACCAACGGCCTTGATATTGAGGACCTTGTGATTGTTGACCCTAAAGCAGACGAACAGGCTGAAAAGCGCAACGAGTACGGAGAAGCCTTTTTTGCCATGCGTGGCCGCAAAGGCTTTAATAATTATGAGGCCACCAAGATTATGAAAGACCGGGTGCATTTTGGCTGTATGATGCTCAAAAACGGTGAAGCGGATGCGTTGATCTGTGGACCGAGCCGGGATTATTCAGGTCGGTTAAGGCCTGCCTTACAAATAATAGGAACCGAGGAGGGCGTAGATAAAATTGCCGGAATGTATATTTTACTGACCAAAAAAGGACCGCTTTTTCTGGCAGATGCAACGGTGAATATGAATCCTACAGCTGAAGAAATCGCCAACATCACATTGCTTGTGGCCAAGGAGGTTCGAAATTTCAACCTCAAGCCCAAAGTAGCGCTACTCTCCTATTCAAACTTTGGAAGCAGTCCTACACCGGAAGCAAAAATGATGGCAAAGGCCCGAGAAATCATTAAAAGTCGCGATGCCAAGCTCGTTGTGGATGGTGAAATGCAGGGATTGCTGGCTTTCAATAACGATATCTTACGTGAAAACTATCCTTTCAGCGAACTGGTCGATCAGGATGTTAATACCTTGATTTTCCCTAACCTTTCCTCGGGTAATATTGCCTACAATCTTTTGCGGGAAGTGGGTAACGCCGATGCAATCGGTCCTGTTTTACTCGGCATGAACAAACCGGTTCACGTCCTTCAATTGGGTAGTACCGTAAGGAATATTGTAAATATGACCCTGATTGCAGTACTCGATGCCCAACAAAAAAGACCTGCTTCTCAGGTTGAAAAAGAGAAGCTTCGTAAAAGATGGTGGAAGCGACGCAATAAAGATCATTTAAAGCCGGAGGAGGGATCTGTACAAACAGCTTTTAACAGATAAAACAGAGGTACTGCTTGAAACTAAGGTAATTTCTATTTCATAAGCAGTAGTTTTCGTAATTTTCACGCATGAAGCTAATCAGTCACATCGGACTTTACATTATCACCATGAAGGGTATGTTTACACGCCCCGAAAATGGAAAAATGTACTGGAAAGAATTCATGCACCAATGCAACGAGATTGGCATTGGATCTATGCCAATTGTCCTTATCATCTCTGTTTTCCTTGGAGCGGTTATGACTGTTCAAACTGCCTATCAACTGGTAAGCAACCTGATTCCGCTAAGTACTATTGCTGTGGTGGTTCGAGACAGTATGTTGCTCGAGTTATCGCCTACTATTATTTCTATTGTACTTTCCGGCGTTGCAGGCAGCAAGATTGCTTCCGAACTCGGAAACATGCGGATCAGCGAACAGATTGATGCCCTTGAAATTATGGGTATTAACACCAAGGCTTACCTGATTGCTCCAAAAATACTGGCGAGTATGATTATGGTTCCGGCGTTGGTTGTCCTATCGGTTGTATTAGCCCTTTGGGGTGGCCGTGTAGCTGGCGCAGCAACCGGTATCATTGATCCGGAAACTTACGACCGGGGATTGACGCAGGGCTTTAAATCGCTCAATGCGATAGTGACATTGTCGAAAGCCTTTACTTTTTCTATTTTGCTTTCCAGTATTTCGGCCTACTTTGGTTACAATGTAAAAGGAGGGGCACTGGAAATTGGAAGAAGCAGTACCCTCGCTGTGGTTGTAAGCTGCATTATGATTCTGCTCTTCGATTATATCCTCACTTTCTTACTCCTGAATCCATGATTGAAGTAAAAAACTTAAAAAAGACTTTTGGGGATGTCACCGTATTGCATGACATTTCTGCTAACTTTTTGGCAGGCAAATGCAACCTGATCATCGGTAGCAGTGGCAGTGGTAAAACGGTTTTGCAAAAATGCATCGTTGGTTTATTTAAACCCACAAGCGGCGATGTTCTTTATCAGGGGAAAAGTATTCTGAAAATGGATACACAGGAACGTAAATTACTGCGTCAGGAAATTGGCATGCTGTTTCAGGGCTCTGCCCTTTTCGACAGTATGACCGTGGAGCAAAATGTGATGTTCCCGCTAGACATGTTTACCAAGGATTCTTTTGAGAAAAAACTCAAGCATGTAAACGAGGTACTTGAGCGGGTCAACCTGACGGGATCCAATAAAAAATTCCCTTCCGAAATCAGCGGAGGTATGAAAAAAAGAGTGGGTATTGCCCGCGCTATTGTTTTAAACCCCAAATACCTGTTTTGCGATGAACCCAACAGTGGTCTCGACCCGCAAACAAGTCTGCTGATTGATAAACTCATTCAGGAACTAACCCGGGAGTTCAATACTACCACCATCATCAATACACACGACATGAACAGTGTGATGGAAATTGGCGACAACATTTTATATATGTATAAGGGCTACAAACAATGGGAAGGCAACAATAAAGAAATCATCTACAACGATGATGAACGTCTGAATGAATTCATTTTTGCTTCCGACTTTTTGCAGGATGCCAAGCAAATGCGTATGCTGGAAGCCAAACAAAAACGAAATGAAGCGGGCTGATCGGATTTTTGGTTATTTTTCAGTGAACAATTGAGCCGGGTGCCCTACTTTTGCGGCACCTAAAAAAATATATACTTGCCATGAGCGTACTCGTTAACAAGGATTCTAAAATAATCGTACAAGGATTTACCGGAACGGAAGGATCTTTCCATGCCTCTCAAATGATTGAATATGGCACTAAAGTCGTAGGTGGTGTTACTCCCGGAAAAGGCGGAACCACTCATCTTGATCGTCCTGTTTTTAATACCGTAAGTGATGCTGTAAAAGCTACCGGTGCCAATGTTAGTATTATTTTCGTTCCTCCTGCATTCGCTGCTGATGCAATGATGGAGGCCACCGATGCCGGGGTAGCGTTGATTGTTTGTATTACAGAAGGCATTCCTGTTCAGGATATGGTTCGGGTAAAAAATTATATGAAAGGCAGCAACAGCCGCCTGATCGGACCAAATTGCCCCGGTGTTATTACCGCCGGCGAATGCAAAGTGGGAATCATGCCCGGGTTCATCTTTAAAAAAGGAAATATTGGTATCGTCAGCAAAAGTGGAACCCTTACCTATGAAGCTGCCGATCAGGTGGCAAAAGCGGGCTTGGGTATAACTACGGCTATTGGTATCGGTGGCGATCCTATAATCGGAACCACTACCAAAGAAGCCGTTGAATTGCTGATGAATGACCCCGAAACCAAGGGAATCGTTATGATTGGTGAAATTGGCGGAGGCATGGAAGCTGAAGCAGCCCTTTGGATCAAAGCAAACGGCACCAAACCTGTTGTAGGATTTATTGCAGGTCAAACAGCGCCTCCGGGACGCCGGATGGGACATGCCGGAGCCATTGTAGGTGGTGCCGATGATACTGCTGCTGCCAAAATGAAGATCATGGAAGAATGTGGAATTCATGTGGTTGCAAGCCCTGCCGATATCGGGATAAAAATGGCTGAAGCAGTGAAATAAATATTAAACGATACTTTTTTATAAAGGGGGCGGAATTTTCCGCTCCCTTTTTTTATGTAAAGCAATGAGGAGATGCATCTCTTTTCTGACCGTTTTTTTTTATATTCACTTCTTACACCAACTACCATGAAACGTAGCTTACAGCTTTTCCTCCTTCTCATCCTTGTATCCTGTAATCCCATCCAGAACATGGCGCAAAATAATTTTGGATATAACAAAGCCTGGCAAGAGGTTGAAACAGCCATGAAGGCTGGCAAACCCAAAACCGCACTTGCAACCATTGAAAATATTCTCACCGCAGCCAAAAAAGAAAAGAATGAACCACAATTGGTGAAGGCATTGGTTTACAAAGCCCGAACCGTACAGCAAACAGAAGAAGATGCTTTTCTGAAAAATATAGCCGATTTTGAAAAGGAAATCCAACAGGCACAACAACCCGCCCAACAAATTCTTTATAGTGTTACCGCCGGTTTATATCAGCAATATTTCAATAACCAACGCTGGAAAATTTATAACCGTAGCAATACTACAGATACAGAATCCGAAAAACCTGAGACCTGGTCTGTGGCTGATTTTACCAAGAAGATCAGCCTGTACCATCAAAAGGCTTTACAAAATCCGGGATTGCTGCATAAAACAAAATTAGATATCTATGATCCCATTCTGGATACGGGTAATATGCGTCACCTGCGCCCTACCCTGTTCGACCTGCTTGCTTTTGAGTCGCTGACTTATTATAAATCGGCAGAATCGAATATCACAGAACCGGTTTATGCTTTTCAGCTACCCGAAGCTGTTTCACTCGCTGACGTAAAAACTTTTTTGCGCTATACATATACATCAAAGGATAGTAGCAGTAATTTATTCAAGGCGATCAGGCTTTATCAGGATATCCTGCAATTTCACCTCAATGACCCCAATCCAGCAGCACTGATTGATGCCAATATAGGTAGGCTGCAATTTGCCTACGACAAGAGTACAAACCCCGGTAAGGAAAGCCTGTACAAAGAGGCGCTTGAAATGGTATATAACCAATACCCCCGACAGGCAGAAGCGATGCAAGCCGGGTATTTACTGGCAGCATGGTGGTATAAGCAAGGTGATTCCTATGAAAAAATGACCGGAAAAGAAGAAGACAGAATGGCCTTTCAAATAGTAGCCCGGTACTGCCGGGAAGTAATTGGAAAGTTTGCTAAAAGCGAGGGAGGTGTAAATGCCTACAACCTGCTTCAAACGATTCAAACACCCTCCCTTACTGCTCAGGTTGAAAAAGTTAATGTAGTGAACAAGCCCTTTCGCGCCTTGATCTCGTTTAAAAATATTTCCAAAGCTTATTTCAGAATTGTGCAATTGCCGCTGAATAACCCGGCTGCACAAAATAATTATGAAGATGAAAACACCTATTGGAAACGCATCACCCAATTGCCTGCCTTAAAAAGCTGGATGTTGAATATGCCCGAAACAGAAGACCTGCGGGAGCACAGCGCCGAAATAAAAATAGCTTCCCTTCCAAAAGGCAGTTATTTATTGATCGCCTCTGAACATGCGGATTTTACGATCGGGAAACACCCCCTTGTTTCCGCTTCGTTTTATGTAAGCAATATCAGCTATGTGCAAAACAGCAAAAACTACTTTGTTTTACATCGCGAACAGGGCAAACCGGTTGCAAATGCCCGGGTGCAGGTATGGCATAAGGAATACGACTATTCCTTAAGAAGAAATATAAGTCGCAAAGGCGAGCAATACACCACCAACAAACAGGGTTACTTTGCCATGGAAGCAAAAAACGACAGGAATCCTGGGGCAGTACTGCTCGAAATCAGTACCAGTGATGATTATCTGTTTACAGATGATGTGCTTCCACGCGTTTACAGTCCTATACCAGAACCCGTAAAATCAAATGCCTTATACGAAGAAGAAAAAGCGAGGTATTTTTTCTTTACAGACCGAAGCATTTATCGCCCCGGACAAATACTTTATTTCAAAGCAATTGGATTGACCGTGGATCCTGCAGATAAAAAAAGCAAACTCTACCGTCCCGATCAGGTAGAAGTGATTTTACGCAATGCCAATTATGAAGAAGTAGCTACACAAACCCTGTCCCCCAACGACTACGCAAGCCTGTCGGGTAAGTTCACCTTGCCCTTAACAGGGTTAACCGGCACTTTTCAAATACAGATTAAAAAAGGAAATCGAACCTGGCAGCAATCCTTTCAGGTAGAAGAATACAAAAGACCCAAATTCTATGTAAGTTTTGATCCGCTCACCGGTACGTACCGGTTGAATGATACAATAAGGCTGAATGGCAAAGCGCTTGGCTATGCAGGCAATGTTATAGACGGAGCTAGCGTAGCTTACAGAGTCACCCGGACTACCCGCTTTTTGTACCCCTGGTATTTTTCCAATGCAAGAGGAGGATGGTCTCCTTATCAGCAAAGCAATGAAATGGAAATAGCTAACGGTACCCTGTTGACGAAGGCTGATGGTTCTTTCGAAGTTCCTTTTAAAGCAATCCCTGATTTAACGATCGATCAAAAAAGAGATCCTGGATTCGATTATACCATCGAAGCCGTAGTTACTGATATCAATGGCGAAACAA
The DNA here is from genome assembly GCA_041739485.1 of Chitinophagaceae bacterium. Taxonomy (GTDB): domain Bacteria; phylum Bacteroidota; class Bacteroidia; order Chitinophagales; family Chitinophagaceae; genus Phnomibacter. Next base: position 564 of record JBGSNV010000163.1, on the reverse strand, counting down.
GAACAGAAACCACCACCGTAACCGTTGGTTATAAGTCGTTGCTGGTAAATATGGATTTGCCCAAAAGCACGCTTTATCCGGTTGACAGCACTTTGACGATCGGGTTAAATACCACCAACCTGAACGGAGAAAAAGAACCCGCAAAAGTGAACCTTACTGTTTATGCGTTAGCGCATCCCGATAGGTTGATACGGAAAAGACTCTGGGAAGCACCGGACACTTACCTTTTGAGCAAAGAGGTCTTTGTAAAGGAATTCCCCAACGATCCCTATCAGCAGGAAGATGATTATAAGAACTGGAAAAAAAGCAAAGCGGTGCTATCCTACACGGCAAATACGGCAACGGATAAAGAGTACCGGATTGGAAAGAATCAACTGGCTCCGGGTTATTACCGGGTAGAAGCAAACAGTACTGACAAAGATGGCGGTATCGTTCAAACGGTTGGGTACATTGCACTGTTCGATGCCGGTAAAGGCATCCTGCCCGGCCCTGCTTATCTGACAGATTATACCGAAAATCGCCCGATAGAACCCGGACAAACAGCTTCCTTCTGGCAGGGCACTT
>JBGSNV010000160.1:0-8970 GCA_041739485.1 Chitinophagaceae bacterium | reverse complement strand
AAATGTCAACCTATTTTAGGCATGCACACGGAATCACCTTTCACCTTTCACCATTTCACGTTTCACCTTTCCCAAGCAAAAATCAGTCGGTTACTGCTTTGTCCCTGCTATTTCCCAAATCCGGTTTGTCTGTCCGGTTTGGCGGATATCTGTTTCAAAAAAAGCGATTGGAAAATCTATTTAATCCCTTTTAGCAGTTCGCGAACTGCCACTTCGAGTTGCTGATCTTTTCCGGTGCTTACGGCCGGGTATTCATTCATCACCATAAGGTCCGGTTCGGTTTGCATATTCTCCAGGTATTTTCCATCCATGGTTTTTACACCCAAGGGAGGCACGCCCCATCTCAGGCTTGGATCCTGCAGGGTTTCCCAACCGGCAAAGGTACAGGTACCGGGTACCGGCATCCCGACAAGCTTGCCAAGATTCAGGTATTTGTAGCTGTAGGCATAACAATGCCCATCGCTATAGTTGGCTTCATTGGCAAGGCTGATGGTTGGTTTGGTCCACCGGAAAGTAGGCTCATAACCCGAAGACTGCCTGTCATTGGTATAATGCAGGAAGCGTTCTCCGCTTAAAAACATCGCAAGATCGGCCACAAGATCACCGCCACCGTTGTTGCGGGTATCTACCACCATCGCTTTTTTGCCAGCGTATTTTCCCATAATTTCTTCAAGCGCTTTGCGGTAGGCACCATCGCTCATACTAGGGATGTGTACATAGCCCAGCTCCCCGTTACTCATCTTGTCTACCTCATCAGCATTGCGCTTTACCCAACGCTTATACAGCAATTGGCTTTCTTCCCCGCCACTGATGGGTTTTACTACGAGTTCGCGGCGCTTGCCATTTTCCATCAGGCTCAACAACACCATTTTACCAGCTTTCCGGTTCAGGAGTATGGGAAGATCCACATCGGGCGTCAAGGTATCTCCGTCAATTGCTTCGATGATGGTACCGGGTTTGATATTAAACCCTGATTTGTCGAGGGGTCCTTCGAGCATGACCTCGGTAATGCGAACACCGGTTCCCTTGTATGTGTAATCCATAAAAATACCAAGGGAAGCAGTAGCATCTCCATCCGAATTACTGCCTCTGAAACTTGCACCGCAATGGCTGATATTCAATTCTCCGAGCAACTCGCTCAACATTTCTGCCATCTCGTAATTGTTGCCAATAAAAGGTAAAAATTTACGATAGTCTTTTCCCAGTCCGGCCCAATCGGCTCCGTGAAAACCGGTTTTGTAAAAGATATCGCTTGTACGACGCAGAATATGATCGTACATACTGATTCTTTCGGCAGCTTCATCGAGTTGCATATCTCCGCTGATGGCTACCCGCTCCACTTTACCGGTTTTGGGATCAATACGGCTGATGCCTCCATCGCTTTGCAGGAAAAGTTTTTTGCCTTCCTTATCCCAGGCAAGCTGACCGCCTCCGCCATTGAGCGGAGCCAGTATTTTGGTTTCTTTGGTACGCAGGTTGGTCGTCCACAAATTTGCCCCTTTTTCAAAACGGGCTAGGTAATACAAATTCTCTCCTTCGTTATCCACCACGGCATCGCTCAAAGAACTGCTATGAATGGTTAATCTTTCTTTCCGGTATTCCAGTCCGGCCCAGTCTATTTTTACCGGAGCAACGGAATCTTTTTTTGCAGATCCTTTTTTGGTGGTATCTGCTTTTTCGGCTTTCTCTTTTAGTTCTTTGGCCAGTGCGGCTTCTTCTTTATCCATATTAAAATTGTCCCAGGCCTCGCTGTCGAAAAACATTCCGTACACATCGCGCTGAGAACCGCCGCTGTTAGCCTTGGCAGACAGGCCATCCCGGTTGGAGAACCACAACATCATTTTGCCACCCATCATCCATTTGGGGCTGCCATCATCAAAGCCACTCTGCGTAAGATTGGTCAGTTTGGTTTTGCCATCGGCACTTACAATGCCTGCTTCGCCTTTACCAATATCAGGAATTTCATAGTCGGTAAGCAACCACTTGCCATCGGGGCTCCAGCTAAAATTATGACCACGGTCTCCGGAGGAAAGCCATTCATTTTTTTCGATGATGGTCCGCGTTTTTCCGGTGGCCATATCGCGGATACGCAGGGTGTTGAAGTTTTCGGTATAAGCCATTTCCTTGCTGTCGGGACTGAATTCAGGATCCATTGCCGGAGTTTTGGCATCCCCGGTTATAAGGGTTTCCTTTATCAACGTAGAAGCAAAAAAATACGGTTCTTCTTTGCGGGAAATTTCCGATTTAAAGATTTTCCATTGTCCGTCGCGCTCTGAGGCATAAGCAAGGATGCGGCCGTCTTTGTGCCAGGAAATACTGCTTTCTCTTTCGGGAGTCTTGGTTACCTGTTTTGTCATGCTGCCATCCACATTGGTTACAAATACATCTCCGCGATAAATAAAAGCCACTTCTTTGCCATTGGGCGAAACCTTCATTCCGCTTGTGCCAGACCCAACCCGTACGTTGGCAATACCGGTACTACGTACATCGGCCATTACCTGCACCGGCACTTTCTTTACCTGTCCGTTGCTGTAAGTATACAGGTCGCCATCGTAACCAAAACAAAGGGTTCCGTTTTGCGCAGCGCTTAAAAACCGGATAGGGTGACGTTTAAAGTTGGTAACGGCCTGCGGGTTGCTGCCATCGGTTTGCATTTTATATACATTAAAAGTACCGGGGGCTTCACTTAAATAATAAATGCTTTTACCATCGGGTGCCCAAACCGGGTTGCGGTCTTCTCCGGCAAATTTGGTGAGTTGGGTATGCACGCCGGTTTGCGGATTGTACATCCAGATATCCCGGGTGATGGCACTTGTATGGTGTTTACGCCATGTATTTTCTCCGCCTTTTTTATCATGATACAGCATCACTTTTCCATCGCTGCTCAATTGTACATCTTCGGCAGGGGTGGTGAATACCTGTTGTACCCTCCCTCCCTGTACAGATACACTGTACAACTCTGGCATACTGCCTGTGGGGAACTGCCGGTTTTCGGCGGCGTCTAAACGGGCTGCCCCAAACATCACTTCCTTTCCATCGTGAGAAAAGGAATAGGGCATTTCTCCTGCAGAATGAGAGGTGAGTCTTTTGGCTTCGCCTCCGGTAGCGGGCATGATGAAAACATCAAAACTTCCGTAACGATCGCTTGCAAATGCAATGGTTTTGCTGTCTCTGCTCCAAACCGGCATGAAATCATGCGATTCATTGAGCGTAAGAGGTACCGCTGTACCTCCCGAAACCGGCACCCGATACAGGTCGCCTTTGAATGTAAATACGATTGTGGTTCCATCAGGACTGATGGCCGGATACCGCAACCAACTGATTTCTGTTTGCGCAAAGGCGCCTATGCTTACCAGCACAGCAAGTACAAATAACGTGTTTCTCATATGCAAAAAAAGAATAAAAAGATGGAAAATTACCGATTGTGGGATAATACAAGAAATAAGACGACTATTTTGCCTGCTTCTATCGCTGAAATGCTTTACAAAGCCAACATCCAATCTTTAATTGCATGCATACTTTCCATGGTATCGGGACAATACTTTTCTACAAAAGCGGGATCTACCTTTTCTGTTTTGGCTGCTTCGAGCGCTGCGGCTCCATCAAAATTTACGTAGGAAAGCCGCAAGGTCATTTCGGTAACCGGTCTGCCAAATTCGGTTCCCGGCAACAAAGCCACTCCGGCCTCTTCGAGCAGGGCCTCCGCGAGTTGAATGCTTCCGTTGATGCCTTTTGCAGCCAGTTTTTCGGTAAATAGAGAAAAATCGGGGAACAGATAAAATCCGCCTTCAGGATCCATATTTCCAATTCCGGTTTTATTTAAAACAGCATTACAGGCCAACCCAAGGGTTTTTAAGATAAGCGCAGCCCTTATGAGATAGTCTTCTATTTCATCAGAGGGTTCAAAAGCTACCACCGCTGCAAACTGAATAGGCGCCGAAGTGGAAGTAAAGGTCTCACTTGCGGCAACGGCAATGCTTTCAGCGAGCCAACTCAGGGTTCTTGGAAAAGAAAAGGTACCCAACCGCCAGCCTCCGGCCCCGCACCATTTACTAAGTCCGCCACTGAGGATGGTACCCTCGGGATAAAAGGGGGCAATGGAATGATGGTTTCGGTTGTGATTGAGCAACCCATAAATCTCATCGGCCACCACAATGATCTTGTACTTGCGGGCCACTTTTGCAATTTCCTGAAGCTCCTCTTTGGTGTAGGAATAGCCGGTAGGGTTATTGGGATAATTTAAAATCAACACTCTCGGACAGGTAGGATCCGCCTCGCAAATCTTTTCAAGTTCATCGGGCATCAGCAACCATTTGTTTTCCTTTTGGGTTGGAACCCAATTGATATTGCGGCCAATGATGCGTGCCTGCGGGGCATAACTCACCCAACTTGGGGTGGGAATAACCAATTCGCCGTAATACACCAATTGCAAAAGGAACAGCAGTTCTTTCGAACCAGGGCCAATGATCGTATACTCAGGATCATGTTTTACCCCGGAATATCTTTCATAAAATCCACATATCGCACCACGTAAAGCAGGCAAGCCCTTTACGGGTAAATAATCTTTTTGAAAAGCATTTTTCTGCAAAGCTTTAACCACCGGTTCGGGGACCGGAAAAGGGGATTGCCCAAGCCCGAGCTTAAAGATTTTTCTGCCTTCTTTGATTAATGCATTGCTGCGCTCATTGATGAGCAGCGTAGCAGAGGGCCGCAAACTTCTGATATTGAGGTTTAAATTGATTTCATGATGAAAACCAGGATCACCCATCATAATGACACGATATTGATTGAACGGGTAATGTAATCAATAATGGGGAGATGGGAAAGAAATGCCCTCACCCCCTTCCCCCTCTCCAGTAAGGCAGCCCTCACCCCCTTCCCCTCTCCCTATCGGGCAGAGGGGTGCCTCTCCGTAAGACGCAGATTAATAGCAGACAGTATAGTTAAAATTCCAAATATTTAAATTCCTAATTCTAAAGGGACAATGTTTTGGGATTTTTCTTATTGGAATTTCCAGAAGTGTCGTCATTCCGAGGCACGAGGAATCCCGGTTGCGCAGCGCATCTGTTTTATTACTGTGGTAGTTGGCTCTTAGCTTTGGTTCCGATAGCTATCGGACCCGAACATTCGGGTTTGGTATTTTTCTTATTGGAATTTTAATACACCTACCCCGCCAATCTCAATTTCATCATTGCTAAACTCTTGGGGCGACCCCTACCTATTGGCAGGTAAACTCCAGGGAGGGTGAAATTATTTTCGGCACTTTCCAAAATCCCTCAATCAACATAATCCCTAATCCCCAATACCTCAATCCACTCCATTAACTTTTGGTTCCGATAGCTATCTGAATTGGGATTTCTCCCACTTAATTAACTCAATTAACCCAATTAACTCCATGAATTTCTCCCCCCTTTAATCCCTCACCCCAATAACAAATACCGAATAATAAATAACAAAAAAAAGCGGACCCGAAGAATCCGCTTTTTTTATAGAAATATTGGAGTAATTTATTGTCCTTCGCCGGGAGCAGTAGCCTGTGTGCCGGGTTCGAGCAATTGGAAGAACTGATCGAGCTGAGGTAATACTACGATCCGGGTACGGCGATTGGCCGCCTTACCATCGGCAGTAGCATTGGAAGCGATAGGTACATATTCGCTGCGACCACCGGCAGTCATGCGCTTAGGATCGATATTGAAACGCTCCTGCAAAATCCGTACGACAGAGGTTGCCCGCAATACGCTCAGGTCCCAGTTATCCTTCATGGTACCGCCCCGGATAGGCACATTGTCGGTATGACCTTCTACGAGGAATTCGATGTTGGGTTGATTGTTCAAGACGGTAGCCACTTTACCGAGCACATCCATGGCTTTCGTATTGATGTTGTAGCTGCCGCTTTGAAATAAAAGCTTATCCGAAATAGAAATATATATCACTCCCTTTTCCACTTTTACATCAATATCATCATCCGCCACATTCATCAGCGATCCTTTCAGATTCATCACCAATGTAAGGTTGAGTGAATCCTTGCGAGCCATGGCACTTTGCAGATCTTTGATATAAATGTCGCGCTCAGCTAACTTATCAAGACTTTTCTTTACGCTTTCTGCCTGCTTATCGCTCATAACGCTGAGGTCCTGAAGGCGACCCAAAACCTGTTGGCTGTTGCCCTGCAAAAATTCTACTTCTTTCTGACGCTCCTGCAACCGGCTATTCAAATTATCTACCTGTGTATTTAAACTTTGGGTTAACGACTTTGATCTTAACAAATCGTCTTCACACCGTTTGATATCTTCCTGTGCCTGGGTGTATTTATTGTTTAGTACGTTGTAATCATTTTCCAGTCCTTTGTATTTTTTACTTCCTACACAAGACACCAACAGAATCATGGAACCTGTGACGGCAAGTAATACACGAGTTGTTTTCATATTTAGTTGTATTTAATAAGTGAAAACCGACGGCCTTATAGCGCCCGTTATTGCAAAAATGGGTTGTTTCGCATTTAAAAGCATGTTAATTAAGTAAATATATAATGGGTGACTTACCACAAAAACGAAGCCTGGCAAAGGATTGATCGTTTATTTGCTACCTGTAAATCGTTCAAAAAACTCCCATGTTCTTAACATTTGGTCGATCCTTTGCCTGTTATTTCCACTCCGGGTAATTTCGTGAGTGGCTCCGGGATGCCGCACATATTCAACCGGACGACCCAACACTTTCAGACTTTTGTACAATTGTTCCCCCTGAATAACCCCGGTACGCAGATCCTGTTCGCCATGAAAAATGATGAAAGGCGTGTGCATGTTTTCTACATAATTGATGGGGGATTCTCTTTCGAGGATGGCTTTGGTTTCAGCTTCCCAGGGGTAGCCACCAAAATAGTTGGGTACGAGCCGCCATGCATTGCCTTCACCAAAAAAGGTACGCAGATCGTACACCCCGCGTTGAGCGCAGGCAGCTGCAAACCGCTGATCGTGACCCAGGATATAGGCTACCAAATACCCGGCATAAGAGCCGCCGGTTACAAGTAACCGGCTGGTATCGGCCCAACCCTGCGCTACCGTCTTATCCAGCGCGGTTAAAACATCATTAGTTGGTCCGGCTCCCCAATCGTTGCGGTTGGCACGTAAAAATGCCTCTCCATAGCCCCCGCTACCCCGTGGATTGCTATATACCACCCCATATCCTTTGCTGCAATAGTACTGGTATTCGTGCCACATGCTGCTTTCGCCGGGACCCCACATGGCACTTGGCCCGCCATGAATTTCAAGCAATAACGGATATTGTTTGCCCGCTTCAAACCCAACCGGTTTCATTACCCAATATTCCACTTCCTGTCCCAGGTTGTTTTTGAAGGTATATTTTTCAGGCATGCTCAGGGCTTTGCTCTTCACCCAATCATTCAGTTGGGTAAGTTGTCGCCCGCTTTGCGCCATGGCATCCGCTGCATACAATTCGGAAGGGTCTTTTACTTCGGTTTGGGTAAAAACCAACTTGCCCGCTTTCAGGTCAAAATCGTTGACGCCTTTGTCGGTAGCTGTCAGGGGGCTCAACTTGTTGGTTTTCAGCTCAAAGTGGTTGAGAACTGCCCCTCCATTGCTTGGGGAGGTAAAATAAAGCGCTGATTCATCTGCATTCCAGATCAGATTGCCCTTGTTGCGATCGTATACTACCTCCCGGGGTGCCATTTTTGTTCGGAGGGTCTGTATAAAAAGCCTTGGAATCCTTACATCCCCGGGTTGACTTTTCTGGTAAGCAATCATCTTTCCCGAAGGAGATACGACCGCACTGTAGCAGGAAAAGCCACCCTGACCAGCCAGCATCTGCAGGTTATTTCCAAGTGTATCAATGGTAAAAACAGCACTTTCCTGATTGCGGTCGGGGTGCAGATTATCGAGCCGGTCCCGCTCTACAACCATCAGCGGGGTATTGGCCACAAACTGTGGGTTTGAAAAAGAAAGCATACCCTGCGTAACCAACCTTGGCGTTGCCCCCTGCAGCGGAGCCATAGTGTACACATGCGTCACACTCATTTCACTGCTTGTGCTTGCTTCCTGCTGAAAATTGAGTTTATCCAGCACTTTGGCCTTATTGTCGGTTTCGTTTTTGTACAAATAGGCTCTTACCTGCTCCATCGTTCCGTTGGGATCTGGCTTCACACCGGTATTTTGTAAAAAGTGATTGGAAAGTCCCGGCTTCTCCATTGAAAAAGGAAGGTCCTTCTGCCCGGGATTCATCACCGAATCGTTGTAAACCTGCCGCAACGGGATGCTGCTTGTAAAAGCAATCATTTTCCCATTGGGGCTCCAAACCGGGTTGGAGGCACCGGTGCTGATTTCGGTTATTTGCCGGGGCTCGCCCCCCTGCATGGAAGCCAGAAAAAGCTGACTTTCGCCATTGACCCGACGTACAAAAAGCAGGTGCCTGCCATCGGGGCTCCAAACCGGTTGCCGGGCGCCTTCCTTTCCGGCGGTAAACGGACGGGGGGCATCGCTGCCATCGGTTTTTGCCATCCAGATCTGGGTTTCGTAATTGTACTCAAGGCTATTTTTTTCATCGGGCAGGATGGAGGTGACGGTATAAGCCACCATGGAACCATCGGGAGAAACGGCCACATTGCCGGCAGTTTTTATTTTCAACAAATCGGTTACTTCAATGGGTTTACCCGCAGTTTGCGCAAGCAACCCAACCGGGTGCAGACCCAATACAAAGCCACCCAGAAACAACCATAATCTCATTTTTGGCAAGAACAATTCTAGCATAAAACGTATTTGAATTTTTATAAATCAGAAAAACGAAAGTAAATGAAAAACAGCCCCTGATTCCGGATTGGCCATTGATTTTGATAAAAACGCCGACCTCCCTTTGTTTTCAGGACGATCTATATTAAAAAATTTACCCAAAGTCGGTTGGTCATTGGTTCCACTCGTTTAAAAAGAGGGTACTTTTACGCTTGGATGTGGGATGTATGGC
>JBGSNV010000156.1:0-10488 GCA_041739485.1 Chitinophagaceae bacterium | reverse complement strand
TCTGGCAATCAGAACCTTTGGCAATACCCTTAAGTACTGATATAATTTTACAACAGAAACTGGATTATATTCATCTAAATCCCACACGTGAGAAATGGAAACTAGTTGAATTTCCCGAAGATTACCGCTGGAGTAGTGCTGGTTTTTACAAAAGTGGTTTCGATGAATTCGGAATATTAAAGTATTGGTGGAGTTGATTTAGATTGAAGTTTGATTGGGTTTGTTAGGGTTGCAGGTCGGTGAGGACACCAACCTGTACGGTGTGAAGGATTAGGTTCCGGAGCGGGGTGCGATCTAATGGTTGGTGTACTCACCGACCATTAGATCGTATCAAACCAACCTGTAGGTGTGAAGGTTTGGATTTGTAGATCGGTGGGATTTGTTTGTTTTTGCAGGTGAGGCAATCCAAAAAAGTTTGTCGACTTCAAAAAGATTCGGCAATTCAACCATTCAAAAATGGCTTATCTTTCATTACCCTTCCATATCATTCAAGGTTAATTCAATTCTTGTCTGGGCTGACAATATGGATTCAATAAATTCCAGAATCGCTTCTATATGCGGTTCGTCGGTATCAGCAAACATTTCGGGGGTGGCTGTAAAAGAGTCCCCGTTGTCAAATAGCTCACCTAAACGTGCATAGGGGCCGGTCATAGCAATATTCATAATGGCGTTGAGCGAGGCGGCATAAGCTGTATCGAGATTGCGCAAGGCGGTACTTAGTCCTTGTTTAAAAGAGGGTTTGTCGGCGTAACCGGCTTCCAGTAATTTTTCCATATCCGTAGTTTATTTTTTTTGTTTAAAACGAATGTTCATCTCCATGTAGCCTTCTGCTTCCAGATTCCATAGTTTCAGAGATTTGGGTTTCCGGATCATATGATCGGCGTACAACTGAATACTGATTGGGTAGCGCTGCCAGGGTGGTAAGTAGCCGTTATCGTACCACTGTGCCAATGTATTGGGTACGAGTACAGAAGGCATCAGAAACTCATATACCCAGGCAGGATGAATTCCCAGACTTTGCAAAGAAGCCTTAGGTTGATGTACTAAACTCAGATAGTGATGATAGATTTCAGGAATGCCTTCCTCCGCTTTTAAATGGTTTTGAAAAAGCGGCCAGCCAACTTTAGGGGTCGTTATCCGGATAATCCATAAATGCCCCACCCAATGATAATAAATCCTGGCCCAATCGGTATATTCGGGCCAGGAAAGCCAAGGCATATCTTCCATCGGTTTTTTCCATCTTTCATAAACAGGATCGTCGGGAAGGTGAATGGTTCTGAAACGCTGCGCTACAGCTTCTGCAAGCGATGTTCCGTTAAAAATGCCTGCGTCGTCTTGTATTCTCGCATATCCCGGGCCAACTATAACATGATGGTAAATTTCCCGGTTATTGGAACAAGTGTATAAGGCCCGCCACTCTTTGCCTGATTGCAGAATGGAGGATTCCTGTAAATAGCCATAGCCAAGCAGGGGTTCAAAATGTGGTTTTATCGATTGCATAGATGCCGTTTTAATTGTTTCTTAAAAACAACGCATCTTCGTAAAGCCAAAAAAAGAAAGGAGGAAATGTACGAGGTACAAACTTTTGGCGCTTTTTAAAGCGTCCCTCATCCTTTTTCCACCGTTAGTTTGTTCAACCCGGTTGGCATTTCACCTGTTATTTAGCAAGGTGAAAACTCTTGATGCTAAAACGAATGTAGGAATATTTTCTGAGAATAATGAAGGAGTGTGTTAGCGAAATCAGAAAAAAATACGTTATGACTTACAATAAATAGCCGCTTAGAAAGCTTAATAAATAGCCTACTGATACCCCGCTGCCTGCAGCAAAAACAACTCTGCATACAGTTTGACATTTTGCATCAGGGCTGCATGGGTACCTGTTTCAAGTACTTTTCCATCTTCAAGCACAAGAATATGATCGGCCATTCGAACCGTGCTGAACCGGTGAGAGATGATGAAGCTTGTCTTGCCCTTGGTTAGCCCAATAAAGCGTTCGAATACTTCAGAAATGGAAGTATAGAGGATGTTCCTGTTAAAATTATTTAATTGCTGCATAATGCTGTAAACCCTGTAAAATGCCTTCCGCAATCAAGTGGATGTTCTTTTTATCAGACAGAATATCAACATCATGTTGGTTGGTCATGTAGCCTACTTCGAGGAGCACAGCGGGTTTAGGACATTTATCTAACACATACACGGTCTGCTGATTGCGCTGTTGAATGTTTGGATCTACGGTTAGCGGCCCTCCGCTCAGACTTTGGAGTAAGGCATTGGCAAGTGGCCGGCTTTGCGTTGCCATTTCGTTGTTGGTTCCTGCCACATACACAAGTATACCTGAATTTGATTTCTCCTTAGGATTGTTGGTGCTGTTTACATGTAAACTTATAAGGACATCGGCTCCGGATTTCTCTACAAGATCTACTCTTTTATGAAGGCTTTCGCTTATATTATCTTTTACGGGTAATTCATCCTGTTCACGGGTTAGGAGGATCGTAATTCCACTGCCTTTAACCTTTTCCTGCAAGGCCTTAGCAAGTGCGAGTGTAAAGTCTTTTTCTTTTAAACCGGCTAAAGTGGCACCGCCATCCATTCCGCCGTGGCCTGCATCTACCACTACTTTCAACGATGGAGCATTGCCAGCAACAGAACCGGATTTTTGAAAGGAAGTTGAGAAAATAAGAACGATCAATCCAAGTACGGGAAGGAGTATCCATTGACGGGTCGCTTGTTTGCGTGGATGAAGCAGCATCATGATTCTTGATTTTAAAGGTGATTGATAAAATGAATGGGTGGAAGAGACAGGTAAGCCCGGGAAAATATGTTTTAAAAGCATACCGGCATAAATTCGGGGATCGGTTTGCAGAACAGTGGCTGCATCAGCTTCGTATTCATGCGTTAAGATCAATTGCTTTTTCAGCAAATGAAAAAAAGGATTCCACCAAAGAAACGTTTCAAGCAATTGTATAAAAAGTAAATCCACACTATGAAAGCGCTTTGCATGGGTTCCTTCATGCCTTAGAATTAGGTGCATTAGTTCAGTGTAATTTCGTAGATTTTCAGGGATAAATACATGGTGAAAAAAGCTAAAGGGTTGTTCGGTACTGTCATCAAAATAAAGTTTTAGATTTCCTTGTGCAATGGCATTTTGTTGTTTTATTTTTTTGAACAAATGCCTTAGAGAGACGAGCAATCGGCCTATGAACAAGAGGCTAACTACCATAAAAATCAGGAAAGCTGCCGTTTGGAATATAGCTGATGAGGAGCTGGTATTTAGTATTTGATTTGGCGATGTCAGTTCGTTTTCCCATTCTTCGGAAGACCCAGCATCTATGACGGCTCTTTCGGTAAAAGCTTTAATTTTATAAGGGGTTTCAATGGGTATGCGGATTTGAATCAGAGGTATTAAAATGCTTAGAGCGAGGCTGCTTAAGAGCACTACACGGTTCATTTGATGCCTTGTGTTATGCATCAGGCATAGCTGGTAATAAATCGCAAAAATGCCACTGATAGCACATAACGATCCGAGATAAACCCAGGGTAATTCCATAAAGAAATGATTTATTTTTTAAGTTGTTGCAGAATGTCTTCCAGTTCCTTAATGCTAATTTCTTTTTCTTTGGCAAAAAAGGATACCAACTCTCTGAAAGAGCCCTTGTAATAATCTTTAACCAGCCCTTTTATAAATTGCTTGCTGTACCCGCTCTTACTGATAGTTGGTTTATAAAAGTGGTTGCGTCCAACGGATTCGATTTCTACAAACCCTTTGTTGTGCAAAGTTTTAAGAATAGTAGCAATGGTATTCTGATGCGGTTTTGGCTCCTCAAAAGAATCTACAATTTCCCTGAGGAAAGCCGCTCCAAGACTCCACAATTGGTGCATCACCTGTTCTTCAGCTTTTGTCAATTTTTTTTCTTTCACAAACCAAAACTATGGGAATAGTTTTAAAACTACAAATATAGTTTTAAAAATTATTAAGGTTTGGGTTTGCAGGTCGTTGGTGGTGTAGGTGTGACAGGTCGGTGGGACACCAACTTTTAGGTGTGGTGGTTTGGGTTTGGAGTTTGTTTGGGTATGGGGGTGTAGGAGTTAAGCCTGACTTAATCGTTGGAGTCTTCCCCACTATTAAATCCGGCGAAATAAGGGTGCCTTCACTGATACCCAGCCGCCTGCAACGAAAACAATTCCGCATACAGTTTGCCATTTTGCATTAGGGCTGCATGGGTGCCGGTTTCAAGTACCTTCCCGTCTTCGAGTACGAGGATATGATCTGCCATACGTACCTTACTGAACCGGTGAGAAATGATGATGCTTGTTTTGCCCTTGGTTAAGCCAATAAAGCGTTCGAACACTTCGGATTCGGCACGGGCATCTAGTGCGGAGGTGGGCTCATCGAGAATCAATACCGCGGCATCTTTCATGTAGGCCCTTGCGAGGGCAATCTTTTGCCATTGCCCGCCGCTGAGTTCCATGCCGCGGCTAAAACGCTTGCCCAATTGTTGCTGATAGCCGAGACTCAGGGTTTTTACTACATCGCTTGCGAGGCTTCTGTCGGCAGCTTCGTCAATCCGGGGTTGGTTGTCTAGCTCGTTGATATTGCCTACAGCAATGTTTTCTTTTACCGTAAATTCATAACGGAAAAAATCCTGAAAGATCACTCCAAACATTTGTTGATAAGCCAGTTTGTCGTAACGGTTGATATTGATGCCATCGAGCAGGATTTCGCCTTCTGTGGGTTCGTAAAAGCGCAGCATCAATTTGATGAGGGTGGTTTTACCGGCACCATTTTGCCCTACAAAAGCCATTTTTTCACCAGCCTTTATGTCGAAACTAACTCCCTGTAATACCGGCGTTTCATTGCCCGGATAGCCAAACCAAAGATTGCGGATGCGGAAGCCTTCTTTGATGGTTGCAGGCAGCGGCAATAGCTCTGCGTTGGTAGATGCCACTGTATAATCAAGAAAAGCAAAATAATCCTTGAGGTACAAGGCGCTTTCGGTAATGCGGGTAAATGTGCTGAAGAAATTTTGCAGATTACCCCGCAAACGGTTGAAGGCTGCGGATAAAAAGGTGAGCTCTCCCAGCGTAATCGTACCGCTGACTACCCGGTAAATAATGAGGATATAAGCACCATAATAGCAAACCACGCCAAGCAGGTTGAAGATGGCTCCCATATAAGAGCGCTGCACGGCCAGTTTTTTGTTGAGCAGGAAATATTGATTGCTCAGATTTTTAAACCGGTTGGCTATAAAGTCAATCAGCCCGAAGAGTTTGATTTCTTTGGCGGTTTTGTCATTGGCACCTATATAGCGCAGGTAATCTAGCTCGCGGCGTTCGGCCGTCCAGCTATTCACCAATGAATACCTGCGGCCGCTGAATTTAATTTCGTTGATGAATGCCGGAATGATGCTCAGTACGAGTAAGACAATCAGCCAGGGCTCAAAGTAAATAAGGCCTGCCATCAGCGAGACAATTGAAATCAGGTTTTGAGCTTCATTTAGTGCGGAGGAGAGGAGGTTTACCCTGCCATTGGTTTGCATCCTTGCTTTTTCGAGTTTGTCGTAAAACTCCGGATCCTCGAGTTGACTGATTTCAATATCGTTGGTTTTGCGGATGATCTTTACCGAAGATTCATTGGCATAGAGATCGCCCATCAGGCCATCGGTAAGGTTTACCCACCGGCTGATGAGGTCGGAGCCAATGGCAAGGATAAATTCGAGTGCCACATATTTCCACAACAGGCTGAAATCCTTTTCCGGACTGCCTACCTGAGCTATGATCTCGTCGATGATGAGTTTGCCTACCCACAGGATGAGCACCGGCGTAAGCGCATTAATGAGCCTGCCAATGAGGGAATAGGCAAACAGCCGGGGATTGGTTTGGGCTACTTCGCGAAAAAACCGCGGGATATACACCAATGATTTGAAGGAAGCTGCAAGGTTGGTTTGCTTTTTATCCTGAATGGAAGAGAGGGATCGTGCCAAAATGAAAGTGTCTGTTGCGAATGAAAACAAAAAGGCAAAGCTAAGGTTCTATTGCGCAACGTCCTGCCTGCTCACCTTGTGGTTCGCAGTCAAAGACGTTGCTCGAACCCGTACTTCGAGCAACGTCTCCCGCAGGGGGAGGTTGTGCATCAACGCTCCGGCTATCGCAACGTCCTGCCTGCTCTCTTGTCGGTTCACAGTCAGAGACGTTGCTCGAACCCGTACTTCTAGCAACGTCTCCCGCAGGGGACGTTGCGCACCAACGCTCCGGCTATCGCAACGTCCTGCCTACTCACCTTGTGGTTCGCAGTCAAAGACGTTGTTCGAATACTTGCAAATTCAAAATAATTGGAATAAATTTATATCTAAATGCCAACACATAAAACCATACCACTTAATCATGGGATATTCTCCATCACCTTTACATGTGTGAGGTGGTTGCCACTTATCGAAGCTGTGCAAGGGTATGATCTTGTGTACAAATGGTTTGACCTTTTAAAAACGAATGGTCATGCTATTGTTGGTTATGTTATTATGCCCAACCATTTACATACCTTAATCTGTTTTCGAAAATCGGAGAAAAGTATTAATTCCATCATTGGAAATGGTAAGCGGTTTATGGCCTATGACATAATCGATCGATTAGAACAGGAAGAGAAAATAGCTCTACTCCATGAAATCAAAATGCTTGTTCAACCGCCTTATCTATTACGGAATAAAAAGCATCAGGTTTGGGAATATTCCTTTGACTGGAAGCAATGCATAAGTGAATCTTTTATCCTTCAAAAGTTGAACTATTACCATAAAAATCCCTGCACAGGAAAATGGATGTTAGCATCTGCACCGGAAAATTATCCGCATAGTTCTGCCGCATTTTATTATACAGGTAAACAAGGTATTTATCAAGTAACTCATTATAATAGTTTAGCGGATATGGAGTGGTCTTAATGGATGGTCTTGTATTGCATCGTCTTGCCTACTTCTAGCAACGTCTCCCACATGGGACGTTGCGCATCAACGCTCCGGCTGTCGCAACGTCCTGCTTGCTCACCTTGTGGTTCGCAGTCAAAGACGTTGCTCGAACCCGTACTTCTAGCAATGTCTCCCACAGGGGACGTTGCGCACCAACGCTCCGGCTGTCGCAACGTCCTGCCTGCTCACCTTGTGGTTCGCAGTCAGAGACGTTGCTCGAACCCGTACTTCTAGCAACGTCTCCCGCAGGGGACGTTGCGCATCAGGGTTCGTGTTGTCTCCCACAGGGGACGTTGCGCACCAACGCTCCGGCTATCGCAACGTCCTGCCTGCTCACCTATCGGTTCACAAGCAGAGATGTTGCTCGAATTCGGGTTGGTTGGGGATAATTAACGGTAGCATCAAAGCGCATTTTGCTAAAAAATTTAGTATTTTTGTCCTCCGTTTCTATTTTATGTACCTCAACTGCAAAACATATTTCAGCTACCGCTACGGCACCCTCGCCACCGAAGAATTGGTGAAGCTGGCTGCCGAAAATGGCGCTAACGCATTGGCAATCACCAACATCAACAACACAAGCGATGTGTGGGATTTTGTCGATTTCTGCCACCAACACAACATCAAACCGATTGCCGGGGTGGAAGTGCGCAATACCTTAGATGATACCGCTCCCGGAAGCGAGAAGCTCCTGTATGTGCTGTTGGCCCGGGATAATTACGGTCTGCTTGAAATCAACCGCTGGCTGAGTCAGCACCTGCAGCCCAAAACGCCTTTTCCTGCTCAGCCGGGTTTCAGCGAGCATGTATGGATCATTTTTCCCTTTGGAAAAAAGCCCCCCGATCAACTGGCGCTCAATGAGTTGCTCGGGGTAATGCCCGCCGAAGTGAATAAACTCTATGGTTTTCCCGTGGCAAAGTATGCCCATAAAATGGTGATCCGGCATCCGGTCACTTTTAAAAACAAGACCTATTACAACCTGCACCGGTTGTTGCGGGCTATTGATCAGAATACGCTGCTGAGCAAACTCGATCCGGTACATACCGCGCCCCCCTACGAAACCTGGGTGCCACAAGGCTTTCTGCTCGAAGCCTTTCAGCAGCATCCCGGTATTGTTACCAACACCCTGCAGGTGATTGAAAGCTGCCGGATTGAAATGGATTTTGGGGTAGATAAAAACAAAAAAGTATTTAGTGCTACCCCTGAGGATGACCGTATTTTTCTTGAAAAACTGGCACTCGATGGCGTGCAATACCGGTTTGGTAAAAAGAACAAGGAAGCCCTGCAAAGGGTAAAAAAAGAACTGAAGATCATCAACGATTTGGGTTTCAATGCCTATTTTCTCATCACCTGGGATGTAATCCGTTATGCACAAAGCCGCGGTTTTTACTATGTAGGGCGGGGGAGTGGTGCCAATAGTATTGTGGCGTATTGTCTGCAGATTACCGACGTCAACCCGATTGAGTTAGACCTTTACTTTGAACGGTTTCTGAATCCCTATCGTACTTCGCCTCCCGATTTCGACATCGACTTTAGCTGGAAGGACCGCGACGAAGTGATTGACTATATTTTTAAACGCTATGGCAAAGAACAGGTGGCGCTGTTGGGGATGTACGATACCTTTCAATACCGGGCGGTCATCCGCGAACTTGGTAAAGTCTTTGGTTTGCCCAAGGCCGAAATGGATGCGCTCAGTCATGCCACGGAGCGCGACCTGACGAAGCTGCTCACCGGTGATTCCATTCAGAAACTGATACTGCAATACGGCCGCTTGTTGGTGAATTTCCCCAACCACCTGAGCATACATCCGGGGGGCATGCTCATCAGCGAGGCACCGGTATATCAGTACGGCGCGGTAGAAATGCCACCGAAGGGTTTTGGCACCACGCAGCTCGATATGTTTGTGGCGGAGAAAGTAGGGTTGTTTAAGCTTGATATCCTCAGTCAGCGCGGGTTGGGGCATATTAAGGAAGCTATCCGGTTGGTGCGGCTCAATCAGGAAAAAGACATTGACATTCATCGGGTGGAGCAGTTTAAAAAAGATCCGCAGGTAGCGGCGCAAATCCGCAAGGCCGATACGATTGGCTGTTTTTATATTGAGAGTCCTGCCATGCGGCAACTGCTTAAAAAACTAAAATGCGATGACTATATCACCCTCACAGCGGCAAGCAGCATCATTAGGCCGGGGGTGAGCAAAAGCGGGATGATGAAGGAATACATTTATCGTTTTCATCATCCGAAATCGTTTACCTACCTGCATCCAAAAATGGAGGAGTTGCTCAAAGAAACTTACGGGGTGATGGTGTATCAGGAAGATGTGATTAAGGTGGCGCATCATTTTGCGGGGCTCGATATGGGCGAGGCAGATATCCTGCGCCGGGCGATGAGTGGCAAGTACCGGGGTAAAAAAGAGATCATCCGGATCCGCGATACTTTTTTTGCCAATTGCAAGGAGCGGGGTTACCCCGAAGAAATCAGTACCGAAGTATGGCGGCAGATCGAGAGTTTCAGCGGATACAGTTTCAGCAAGGCGCATAGTGCAAGCTTTGCGGTGGAAAGCTACCAAAGCCTGTACCTGAAAACCTATTACCCCATGGAGTTTATGGTTGCAGTCATTAATAATTTTGGTGGATTTTATGCCACGGAATTGTATTTTCTGGAGCTGAAAAAGACCGGGGCCGTGGTGCATGCGCCTTGTGTAAACCACAGCGAACAACTGACGCATATCTGCGGCAAGGAGGTGTACGTTGGGTTGATTCATATACAGGGTATGGAGGATAAACTGATGGAGGTGATTTTGCAGGAGCGTTCGCTGCATGGGGCTTTTAAAGATCTGTCCGATTTTATTACCCGTACCGGTATTGGCGCCGAGCAACTGAATACACTGATTCGGGTGGGGGCCTTGCGTTTTACGGGCAAAAACAAGAAAGAGTTGCTATGGGAAGCGAACTTCCTGCATCGGCATGTGGCTGCGGCTAAACCTATAAGGTCTCAAAGACCTAATAGGTTTTCTGAAACCACCGGCGATGACGAAGAGGAGGCAAGGCCGATTGTGCATCAACCTGCGTTGTTTGCCGAGGAACCGGTCAGTTTTCATTTGCCACAGCTCGCTCATCATCCACTTGACGATGCGTTGGATGAGCTCGAGATTCTTGGTTTTTCGCTTTGCAATCCTTTTGATTTGGTGGATGACGATCCGGCGTTGTATGTGCCTGCCGTACGCCTGCCGGAGTGTATCGGGCAGCATATTACGATGCTCGGGTACCTGATCACCCAAAAACCGGTGCAAACCATCAAGCGGGAAATGATGTACTTTGGTACCTATGTGGATGCAGCCGGCGATTGGCTCGATACGGTACACTTTCCCGACAGCGCCAAGGCATACCCGCTGCAAGGCCGTGGCTTTTACCGCATGACCGGTATGGTGGTGGAAGAATTTGGAGTATTTAACCTCGAAGTGGAACGGATGGAGAAAATTGGTATTCGCGAAAGAGCAGCGCAAAAAGCAGGGGTTTTACTGGAGAAAGATAAAAGCTGG
>JBGSNV010000116.1:0-4134 GCA_041739485.1 Chitinophagaceae bacterium | reverse complement strand
CGCATCTGCCGCATCTTTACCATACTTATGCTCTGTCCATAAAAATTCACTATAATCAGCAAAGCTTTCATTTACAGTAAGGTTGCTCCAGCTTTCTGCGGTTACCAAATCACCAAACCAATGGTGAAAAAGCTCGTGTGCCACCACGACTTCCCAGGTATTTCCATCCACAAGTTGTCTCGCACTTTGATTGGCAAAAGCCCCGTGTAAAGTCGCCGAAGTATTTTCCATAGCACCACTTACGAAATCAGTACCAACCATCTGTGCATATTTCGGCCAGGGATATTCCATACCTAGTAGTTTTCCGAAAAAACCGATCATCTCCGGGGTATCTCCGAAAATACGCTGACCTACAGAAGCATATTCCTTCTCTACATAATAGTCTACAGGAATGTCCTTGTATTTATCCCGAATAACGGAAAAATCACCGACCCCCATAAACATCAGATATGGAGAATGGGGAAGATCCATTTTCCAGGTATCTGACCGGGTACCGTCATTGTTTTTTACCTGACTTACCAAGGACCCGTTGCTCAGACTCACATATTGATCCGGAACGGTCATCCGGATTTCCTGAGTCATTTTCTGATTAGGCCGATCCACTGTTGGACACCATACACTGGTAGCCTCTGTTTCTCCCTGCGTCCATATCTGAACAGGTTTGGTACTATCGCTTCCATCCGGATTTATGAAATACAATCCTTTGGCACTTTGTATAGCCGCACTCCCCTTCACTTTCAGTTCATCAGGTCTTGCTGTATAATCAATATAAAGCACGACCTGCTCCCCCTGCTTATAAATTTTAGGAAGGCCGATCCTTAGCGTCATTCCATCTTCGTAATTATATGCCAAAGGCTTCATTTCCTCTCCCTGCATATAGGCCACTGCCCGAACAACCATACCTTTTGCATCTAAAATAGCACTATCGGTAGCATAGAAATAGGGAGACATGGTTACCCAGGCTTTTCCATCCATTTGCTTTTTGGTATAATCAAACTTTACGTCCAGTTTGGTATGCACCAAACTCAAACCCTTCTCAGGCGTTTCCCGGTAAGTATTTTTCCAGTCGGAAACAACCTGCGCCCCTGCCATAAGCGATCCAAAACAGGCAATACCTGCTAAAACAACACGCATAAATAAAATAGTTAATTGATTGGTTGCGAAAATAAGCGGATTTACAAGGGTATTTGTACCATTAAAATGGTAAAAATTACCGTTGGCAGGTACGATTTGAAATTTTAGCATCAAAAAAGCCTCCTTACTCCGTAATTAATATTTTCTTTAACAATTCAGGAAGCTCACCCTTGCTCTGATAATCCCCATCTAAGAAAATAAAACCAAATTCATTGGGGTTATACGAGGGAATTTGAAATATAGCCTTTTTACCATGATAGTATTTTTAATAAGCTAAATCCTGCAGGCAGCTTAGTGTGTTGTTAAATCACAGGCATAGATTTCGGGAAAAAAGGTGGACTTAAAAGGTTTCACATAAATTTGCATCTATGAAAGGTGAAAATTTTAAAAAAGCCTGTTTGGTATTTATTGTATCGATACTAAGTCAATGGGCTGCCTATGCACAGATTCCTTATTTTGTTTACCTCCAATCGGATAACAATCAGGTTTTTTCCGTTCAGGTCAATCAGAAAAAATATGCTTCTTCCACTGTAGGTCATTGTATTGTCCCTGGATTAATCAGTGGATCCTATAAAATAGAAGTGACCTTTAATGGATCCGATACACCACAGGATTATGGTGTAGATATCAAGGACAATGATCAGGGCTACCTCATCAAGGCCATGAATGGTGGAACAGACTTTGCCCTTTTAAATATGAAAACGGGAGCCCTGCAATACAGTGGTACTGAAAAACAAAAAGCACTTGATGCCGCAAAAGCAAAAAAGCAAGCGGAAGAGGATAAGGCAAGAGCTGGAGAAAACGCCCGACTGGAACAGGAAGCACGTATAGCGGCTGCTGCAAAACAGGAGGCAGAAGAAAAGGAAGCCTTAGAAAGAAAAGAAAAGGAAGACGCGCTAAGAAATATACAGCAGGAGGCCACTGCTTTGCAACAAAAAGATAGCCTGACCATAAAAGAAGCTCCGGAAAAACCTAAAGAAGTTATTCAGGCTGCAAAAGAAACGATGCAGGTAGTTAATGAAGAAGAAGCAGCACAAAAAGCCCTTAAAGAAAAACAGGAAGCGGAAGTACGAAAGTATAATGAGGAAAGAAGGCTTGCCTTGGAAAAAGAAAAGGCAGAAAACGTAGCGACAACCTCCGAAGAAACCTCCTCCAAAAACACCACATCTTCTCAGGGAACATTGAGCAGAGCCGAAATTGTTCGTTTACAGGAAGAAGCCCGCAAAATTGATGCGCAGGGCAAAAGGGATAGTCTTTTAAAAGCGAAAGAACAGGCCCCTGCCAATAAGGAAAAATCGGCCTTTTTAGATATGGATTTCACCATGCCTGTTCCTGCTAAAGATACCCTGACCCCCGAGATGCCTCCCGTAAAAAAAGAAGAACTTAAAAAACCCAAGCTAAATACAGAATCCGAAAGCACGGTTATTGAAAAAAAGGCAGAAGAAAAAATGGATTCCTCAAATATGATTAAGGTGGAGCCCTTGCCTGCTACTCCATCTGTATCCACCAATCCGGATACTCCGAAAAAAGAGGAAATGTTGCCCCAAAAACCAACAGAGCCATCAAAAAATGCCGCATGCAATGCAACGGCTTCAAAGGAAGAGATTGACCTGATCACGATGATGATCAAAGCAGAAAAAAACGTAGAAGAAGCCATTGACCTGATTCGCAAAATCACCCGGTTGAAATGTGTAAGCACGCAACAGGTGAGAACCATGGCAAGTGCTTTTTCCGGAGAAGAAGAGCGATACCGGATACTTGACCTTTGTTATAGATATACGCTTGATAAGGATGCCTATCCGGCACTTGCAAACCTGCTGTCAGATATTTATTATATCAACCGGTTTAAAGCATTATTGCGGTAAATGAAGCGCAGATACCGGGTGCCATTATGAGATACTTTATAGAATTATCCTACCACGGACACGACTTTGCCGGGTTTCAGATTCAGGACAATGCTTTGACCGTGCAATATGAACTGGAACGTGCCATGCATACCATTTTGCGGGTACCCATAGCATTGACAGGCTCTTCAAGAACCGATGCCGGAGTGCATGCCCGACAAAACTTCTTTCATTTCGATTCTGAAAAAATACTGACTGATAAACAGGTGTATAACCTCAATGCCGTGCTACCGGCATCAATGGCGGTAAGATCTATCCGTATGATGCCTGAAACTGCACATAGCCGGTTCAATGCAATCAGCAGACGTTACCAGTATTTTTTATATACCAAAAAAAATCCTTTTTATGCAGACCGGGGCTGGCATTACCCCTATCCACTCGATCAGGAAGTTTTGCAAACATGTGCCAACCTTTTAATTGAACACAGGGATTTTACCTCATTCAGTAAAAGAAATACACAGGCAAAAACCATGATTTGTACATTGAGTGAAAGCCAGTGGAGAATGGAAAAAGATCAGATGATTTATTCCGTTACCGGCAACCGTTTTTTGCGGGGAATGGTTCGTGGATTGGTAGCCACGATGTTGCTTGCAGGTCGTGGAAAAATTACCCTTATTGAATTTGAAGAAATCATTAAAGCGAAAGATTGCTCAAGAGCCGATTTTGCCGCCCCGGCACGGGGATTATTTCTCGAAGAGGTTCGTTATCCTGAAGGCTATTTCGAAAGAAATCAGTAATAAAACTTACTCCCCTGCGATATTTGCCACCACTTTAGCGTTCAACTTTTTACCAATATTCAAAGCTTTAAAAAAATCGCCATAATAGGCTGCGGTATCCACATTTAAGGCAATGACCGGGCTGTCTGTTTTTTCTGCAAACAAGCGCCTCAATTCAGATTCGAGACTATCTATTAAAATAGGGGTTTGCTGCAGATACATTTGACGGTTCTTATCAATACTGATTACAATCGTCTGCTTTACCTTGGTATCATTTTTCCCTTTGGGATTATCCACTTTTACAACATTGGGATTGGCAAGGGTACTTACAATCAGAAAGAAAAGCAGCAGGATAAACAGAATATCATTCAGCGCGCCGG
>JBGSNV010000069.1:0-55353 GCA_041739485.1 Chitinophagaceae bacterium | reverse complement strand
ATGAGCGAAAATAAAATGGTACAGGACGAAAACGGGAATCAGGAATCGGAAATGACAAACGACCAAATCATCCCGGATATAAACGTAGATGAAAATGTAGCCGGAACCCATCATTTGAGCGAGCCGGTCGAGGAAGAAACCGCCCTCGAATCGTTGAAAATGGAATTAGCCGAACAAAAGGATAAGTATTTACGTCTTTTTGCTGAGTTCGATAATTTTAAAAGAAGAACTGCTAAAGAACGGATAGAGCAAATGCAGACTGCCGGTAAGGAAATCATTGTCTCCCTGCTTGATGTATTGGATGACTGTGAACGCACTGAAAAGGTAATGGCCGGCGGGGCAGATTTGGCAGCTGTAAAAGAAGGTGTTAACCTCGTTTTTCATAAATTCAGAAGCATCCTTGAACAAAAAGGATTGAAACCGATGGATACCCTGAAAGCAGAATTTGATGCGGATTTGCATGAAGCAGTAACCGAAATTCCTGCTCCAACGGATGAGTTGAAAGGAAAAGTAGTGGATGAATTGCAAAAGGGCTACACCCTTGGTGGAAAAATTATCCGTTATGCCAAAGTGGTCGTGGGTAAATAACAAGCGGCTATCTAATAAAATTAAAAAATAAATGGGTCTGTTTACAACAAACAGACCTCTTTCTGAATTTAAAGAACAACTCCCGAATTATCTGCTCTTTTCAAAGAGCAACTGTTTGAAAAAGAAAACACATGTCAACCAAAAGAGACTTCTACGAAATATTGGGGCTTAGCAAATCCGCTTCTGCCGATGAAATCAAAAAAGCTTACCGCAAGGTTGCGATGCAATTTCACCCGGACCGGAATCCCGGTGACAAGGAAGCGGAAGATAAGTTTAAGGAAGCTGCTGAGGCCTACGAAATATTGAGTGATGCGGACAAGCGCGCTCAATACGATCGTTTCGGACATGCCGCTTTCGGTCAGGGACGTGGTGGTGGTGGTCACCCCGGTGGTATGGGCATGGATGATATTTTCAGTCAGTTTGGCGATATTTTCGGTGAAGATGTATTTGGCAGCTTCTTTGGTGGTGGCGGTGGTCGCGCTGGCGGACGCGGTGGTGCGCAAGCACGTGGCCGGGGTGCCCGGGGCAGCGATCTCCGTGTAAAATTGAAACTGAATTACGAAGAAATAGCAAAGGGAGCTACCAAAACCATCAAGGTTAAAAAGTATGTTTCCTGTAATACCTGCACTGGAAACGGAGCAAAAGATAAAAGCAGTATTCAAACCTGTGGTACCTGTGGCGGTAGCGGACAGGTGCGCAGGGTACAAAGCACTTTCCTTGGTCAGATGCAGACTGTAAGTACCTGTCCCACCTGTAATGGTGCCGGTACAAGCATTACGGCCAAGTGTGGCTCTTGCAAAGGTGAGGGAAGGGTATTTGGTGAGGAAACCGTAAGTCTCAATATTCCGGCCGGTGTACAGGAAGGAATGGAACTCCGCATGGAAGGAAAAGGCAATGCCGGCGAAAGAAATGGTATGGCCGGAGATTTGCGGGTGCTGATTGAAGAAGAAGCGCATGCTGAATTGCACCGCGACGGTTTGAATGTAGCTTATGAGTTACATGTTTCTTTTCCCGATGCTGTTTTCGGTACCGAGGTAACAGTTCCAACCATTGATGGCAAAGCCAAAATAAAAATCCCCGCAGGTACCCAAAGTGGTAAAATATTCCGCTTAAAGGGTAAGGGATTTCCATCGGTACAGTCTTACGAAAAAGGCGATCAGCTTATTCATGTGAATATATGGACCCCTCAAAATATTGATTCAGAAGAAAGGTCCGTGTTGGAGAAACTCGCTCAAAGTGCCAATTTTCATCCGGCACCTGAAAAAAACGGCAAGACCTTTTTTGATAAAGTGAAAGAAATATTTTCTTAATCGCCTTTACGGCGTCTTTTATCGCGGCGCTTTCCTGGCTGCGGAACTGTGTAAAGGGATTGTGCTTTTTTGATCAGATCAACCAATTGACTTTCCTGCCATTTGTTCTGATCAATTGCATGCTCAGCAAGTTCAAGTACCTCCTGCAGATCTGTGTTTACGGCTTCTGTTGATTTTCGCAGAATTTGCCCAAACATGGTAACGGCAGTGGTCAAACGGATAGCTCTTTCCGTTTCCTCAAGCGTTTCATAATTGATAACAAAGCGGTGAAGATCGGTTTGGTCCATGCTGTCTTTTCCCGGAATTTTGTATTTAATAAGCAGTTCTCCGATCGGGCGGTTGTAATTTCGGGTGATGTAGGCCAAAGAGGTGTCTGCAAGTTCCACCTGAAGCAGGGTGTTGAGTGAAAACCCGGATCCGATATCTCCGCCTACCAAAAAAGAGTTTTCATTGTTGATGGCTGTCCGGCGGTTTTCATAGCCAATCAGTTTGTAGCGCTTCACCATTTGTGGGTCAAGTTTCACATGGATGGTCACATCCGAGGCAACGCTGTTCAGGTTTTCACTTAATTCGCTGACCAATACCTTCCCGGCCTCCTGTTCATTATCAAGGTAGGCATAGTTTCCATTGCCATGCCGGGCGAGGGTTTCAATTTTACTATCCTTAAAATTACCCATTCCTACTCCAAGACAAGTCAGTTTTACTCCGGTTTTCCGATGTTTAATAATCATGTCTTCCAGTTCGGTTTCAGCGGTAAGCCCTACATTAAAATCGCCGTCTGTTGCAAGAATCACCCTGTTATTGGCTCCCGGAATCGGGTTAGCCAAGGCAAGATTGTAAGCCAGTTGTATACCATTGCTCCCGGCTGTGGCTCCCCCTACTTCAATGCTTTGAATGGATTTTAATATGGAATCTTTCAGGTGCCCCGGGGTGGGAGGTAGCCAGATACCGGCAGCTCCGCCATAGGTTACTATTGCCACCCTGTCTATATCCCGCAATGTATTTACCAGCATGGAAAAGGCTGATTTCAACAGAGGCATCCGGTTGGGCATATCCATGGAGCCGCTATTGTCTATCAGAAATACGAGGTTGGCAGGAGGGATTTTGGACAAGTCAAGGGTTTCTGCCTGTGCATTTACAAATAGTAATTTTGATGCGGGATTCCAGGGGCAATCAGTAAGCCGGCTTTCTATCGAAAAAGTTTTTCCGGGCGGCGGATTGGGCGCACAATTCGGAGAAAAATAATTGATCATCTCTTCAATGCGTACTGCATTGGGATTGACCATCGTATTGTTGTCGAGGAATCTCCGGATATTGGCATAGGATGCTTTGTTGCTATTGGGGCTAAATCCGGTAGTCGCATGAGAAATCGTATTGACGAATTGATTTTCGACCAGTGCGGCATAGGTTTCCCCAAGTCCCGAATAATATTGTTCTACATTGGTAACCAAATGGGGCGTGAGGTTGCTTAATCTGCCTCTTTCATCCCTTGCTTTGGACAGGAAAGCTTTTTCCGGCATCATAACCATGTTTGCAGTGCCGCTTATCAGCGCCATCACCAAGGTATCTGTTTTATCGTTCCAGCAGGTAACTGTATCCGTTTTAAAGCGGGTGGGAATACCGAAATCGCCGGTAGCACCCGAACGGAACAAGGCTCCTGTGCTGTGAAGCCTCATTTTTACATAAGGAGCCGGTTGGTTTTCTTTGATCAGCGTAGTGCCGGTAAGGTAATATTGTGCCGAAGCAGCAAAGGGAAAAAGAATAAATCCAATTTCCAAACTGCAAATAATCCAAAACCTCGGCAAGCTTCTCATGACTGGTAAAGTTATGGGAAGGAAACTAATATGTAGTATCGGTTGATTCCGGGTTCTTTAATTGGTAGATTTCAGGGATATTCCTGCCGTATCCATCATAATCCAGCCCATATCCAACCACAAATCGATTTGGAATACTGAATCCTGTGTAATCAATCACCAGCGGAAAAATGGTAGCTTCAGGTTTATGCAGCAGCACACAAAGCGCCATAGAGGCAGGTTGTTGGTTTTCTAAATCCGGGATAAAATGGGTAAGCGTTCTGCCGGTATCCACAATATCTTCCAGAATCACAACATGCCGGTTTCTCAAGGAAATATCCAGTCCAATAGCTGAAACCACTTGTCCGGTGCTTTTGGTTCCTTTGTAGGAGGCTAGTTTAATAAAGCAAATTTCACACTCGAAATTTAAAACCTTAAACAAATCGGAGGCAAACATAAAAGCACCATTCAGTACGGCAATAAACAGCGGTTTTTTATCGCTGTAGGTTTCTTCCAGCTCGCCTGCAAGCCTTTCAATAGCGGAATTGATTTCTTCCCGGTTCAGGTAAGGGACAAACACCTTATCTAATACTTTAATTTCCTCCATGATGATGCTTATTGTGCCTGTTTTGTGTTTTGCAATATTACGGAAGTCGCTTCTTGTACAGGCAGGTTTTGTAAGGCGAGCAGGGTATAAGCATGCAAATTGTAGGTTTCAATAATGACGATCAGCTTTTCCGGATAACGGGGGTTTGTGGCATAACCTGCTTTTTTCAATCCGTTGGCCCAGCCCTTATAGTCGGTGATCTCCAACTCAAAAAGAAAGGCGTAATGCGGGCCTGCCTTCAAAAAATCAGAGTGGTCGCGAAAAGAAAAAGCGACACTGTCATACGATCTGAAGCATTCTCCCCTTGCATCATCATCATAATAGGTGGTTGCTCCGGTCCAGTTTTTTTTGCATTTTATTCCAAAATGATTGTTGGACCGGTTAGCGAGTTCTCCGGTACCTGCACCTGATTCCAACACCGCCTGCGCCAGTTTTATGGAAGCTGGAATTCCGCTTCTTTGTTGCTCTTCCATGGCAATTTTGCAATAGGCATCAATATAAGTCTGAACTTTTGGATTGTAAGTAGCGGGTTGTGCTTTTAAATAAATGCCTGCCAGCAAAATGAAAATGGTAATTAATATTGTTTGGAACTTTTGTTTCATGCAAAATATGCTGACTTGAATGGGAATAATGTGTAAAATTAGAGGAATGCCTCCGGTTGAACAGGAACAGGTTTTACACCGGTCTTAATATTGAACTATTTGCACCGGTTGATGCCGGCTTTGGCTTTCTGCTCCAGCGAGAGTTCATAAT
Organism: Chitinophagaceae bacterium; assembly: GCA_041739485.1. GTDB lineage: Bacteria > Bacteroidota > Bacteroidia > Chitinophagales > Chitinophagaceae > Phnomibacter. The sequence continues at coordinate 50,302 of JBGSNV010000069.1, read as the reverse complement.
CGTGATTTTGCATATCAATACATTGCTGAAAGTATTGGATGGCTGTTTTCAGATTTCTTCGTTTTTCATAAATCAGACCAATTTGAAGGGCCGCTCTTGCTGCATAGTATTCGGTGCTTGTTTTTCCTGCAGAAATGGCAGCAAGGTAGGTTTCAATAGATTTATCATCCTGTCCCAGATCATCGTAAATGCGGGCCAGCCGGTAAATAAATTCGAGTCTGTTGGTTGGGTCATCAAAATCATTGGACGACTTTCCTGCAAGGGTTTGCAGTGCTTCCTGATGGTAACCTCCATCGCTGAGTAGCCTTGCTTTCAGCAAATATACATTCGGGATTTTACCCGAAGCTGCCTCTTTGTAAGCCTTTTTATCTGCTTCGGCGTCTTGCTTACCTGTAGTCAGTACTTTTTTTATACAACGTTGGTATTCTCCCATATTTCCCTGTACATGGTAATAGTAAGCCAGTTTCATCCAGGAATCTTTTACATAGTAATCACCCTTGAAATTGCTGAGGAACCGATTGAAATAGTAGGGGGTTGTTTTATCGAAATGATATAAGGAAGCATGAGCCAATTCAAAATCCCAGATCGTCGTACTCATATATTCAGGGCTTTGATTGCGATTGAGCACAATTTTTTTTGTAAGCTCACTTTGTTTGTTATTGAGATAAAGATTGGCTGCCATAAAGGTAAAGAGGTGGTTGTTCACCACATCGAGCTGTCTGCGCCTGATGAGCGCAAGTGCTTCATCCTGTTCGTTCAGCAAATAGAATTGCATGTAGCAATGGTAAAAAATACCTTCATCCTTAAAAAGTCCTGCCCATTCATCATTGGCATCCAGAAAGGCATCCATTTGTTTTTTTCCTGTTTCCAGGTTTCCGCTGATACCTATGAGTGAACTCAGCCACCGGTAGCTCTTTGGAATGGTCCCCGCTGCCATTTGTACCGGCCCCAGTATCATCAGGTTCGGGGTAAAGTTTGGATAGCTGCGTTGGTTTTCCTTGATGGTTTTAAGGGCATCTCTAAATCCCCATCCGGCACTCATTTTATTCCCCAATTTAGCGTCTATGGCAGCCCATTGTAAGTAAATGACAGATTCCATGAAGCCTTTTAGCGGAGAAGCTTCGGTACAGGAACTAATGGCATTCAGCCTTTTTTTCTTATTATTTTTGAGTTTTTCGTAAGATGTCCGGTTTTCATTCAGAAACAATTCAAAAAAGTCCAGATAATTTTCCAGATAAATGGGGATCAGGTTATCAGGATCCTTCTTTTTTTCGATTTCAAGGAGGTCGGCAGCTTTATCGAGTTTAAGCATCATTGCTGCCTCATAAGCATTTTGGCATCCTGCTGAAAAATAAAAGCGTCCCTGCGCCAAAGAAGAGGCTGGAACAAGTAATATTAGTGTGATGCTTATGAGAAAATTTCGAATGAACATGGGCTAAAAGTAAGATGGAGTGCGGTCAGGCACTCCATCTTATTATTAAATTAACCAAAATATAGCAGCCTTCTAAATCTCTACGGTATCGCTCAGATCTTCGTCAACAAGAATACGTCCGCAGTTTTCGCAAACGATGATTTTTTTATGCTGCTTGATTTCGCTTTGACGTTGAGGAGGAACCGCATTAAAGCAACCACCGCAAGCTTCGCGTTGAACCGCTACCACACCAAGACCATTCCGGTAGTTCTTGCGGATGCGCTCATAGGAGGTCAACAGCCGGCTTTCTACTTTTACTCTTGCATCATTGCTTAAAGCCTGAAAGTGATTCTCTTCTTTCTCTGTATCTACAATAATTTTTTCCAATTCCCCTTTTTTGGTAGACAACAAGGTGTCCTTGGTGGCAATTGCCTTATTGGCTGATTCGAGCTTTTTAGCTTTTTCTCCTATTTCGAGGTTAGCGTCTTTAATGTGTTTTTCAGCGAGTTTGACTTCGAGTTGCTGCATCTCAATTTCTTTGTTGAGCGCTTCGAATTCACGGCTGTTTTTTACATTATCACTTTGCTTCTCATAACGAGCCAATAACTCTTCCGACTCTTTAATGAGGTTTTTCTTACCCTCAATAAAGTCGGTAATGCCATTGATTTCTTCCTCAACCCGGGTACGGCGATTTTGCAATCCCTGCAATTCGTCTTCCAGATCTGCTACTTCCATCGGGAGTTCTCCCTTTAGAATTCTTATTTCATCAAGCTTTGAATCTATTTTCTGGAGATAAATGAGCGTACTCAATTTTTCCTGAACCGAAAAGTCTTTTACTGCGGCCATAGTTATATTTGTTGAAAATAATCCCCAATTTGGTTGATTTCCTGTTTTCCTACGTAAAATATTGAACGGGATTGGTAATCACCTTTGTTTTGAGGACGGCAAAGTTAGGGAATTTACTGCTTATATAATCACCCATTAATTCTATTGTAGCGACCTCACTTTCATAGTGCCCGATGTCAATCAATAATATTTTGCCATCTGCCTCAAAATAATCATGGTATTTTAAGTCAGAAGTTATAAAAACATCTGCTCCCTGCCGGATAGCTTCCGGTATTAAAAAACTACCGGCTCCACCACAAAGCGCCACCGTCTGAAGCTTTTTGTTTAGGAGTGGGCTTGTTTTTATCACCGAAAGGTGAAATATTTTCTTCAAATCACTCAGAAAATCGGTTTCTGCGATTTCCAGACTAAGCTTTCCAATCAGGCCGCTTCCCACATCCTGATGGCTGTTTTGGGTTAATAATATTTCATAGGCAACCGTTTCATAGGGATGTGCTTCCTCAAGTGCTTTCAGCATCCGGGATTGAAGCCACATGGGAAAAGCGACTTCCAGTTTCATTTCTTCCACCGTCTCCATCGGACCGTTTTTAGTCCCAATAAATGGATTGGTTCCTTCCATAGGCCTGAAAGTGCCAGTTCCCTGTGTATAAAAGCTGCAGTTGTCGTAAAGCCCGATATGTCCAGCCCCGACTTTGAAAAGGGCTTGTTGAACCCCAATGAAGTGATCTGTCGGTACATAAGTACTGAGTTTACCGATCTGATTCTTTTTTGGATCAAGTATTCGTCGTCCTTCAGAAGAAAGGTTGATCTTTTCTGCAAATGCCTTATTAACTCCGGTTAAAACGTTATCGAGATTGGTATGAATGGCATAGATCGCGAGGTTGTTTTTAATGGCAAAAATCAGCAGCCGGTTTACAAAAGTGTTTTCTGCAAACGATTTTAAGGGCTTAAATAACAGCGGATGATGTGATATAATTAAATTGCAATGATTTTCCAGCGCTTCTTCCAATACTTTTTGTGTAATATCTAAACAAAAAAGGGCTGCCGGACATTCAGCTTCCGGATCTCCCGTTAGCAGGCCAGCATTGTCGTAGGACTCCTGAAGGGACCGGGGAGCCCAATTTTCTAACATGTTAATTATATCAAATATCTTCATTTTAACTCCTTTTTTTGATAACGGTGTGTATGTATGATATTTTTAGAATATTATTGCAAAGCTATTGGTTATTTTTTTTAACACAGCTGACTAACATCTTACAAACCTCCAAAACAGCAAAAGAACCACAGCTTCCCGATTAAGCAAGTCCGTATACCTTATATGGTGTTAAGGATTTCCTTGTTGTGAAATATCCCTTCAACAGAAACGTTTGCGATTATAGAGAAATTCGCCGGTATTAGGTAAACAAAATAAATAAACGGGGTGCTGAACAGGGTTCTGATTTTCACATTTTTCTTGATTTTAATACTTACCAAAACTTCTTTGGGTCAGGTAAGTGCTGATTTTGACTCGAACATTAAGGAAGGTTGTGTTCCTTTCGCGGTGTCCTTTCAGGATCAATCGACCGGCAACCCTACCCGTTGGTTATGGGAAATTAGCGACGGAAGAACTTCCGATAAGCAAAATCCTTCTTTCCTTTATCTGGATCCCGGTGATTTTACTGTAACACTTACAGTATACAGGGGTAATGATTCTTCTACCATTACAAAAACCGCTTTTATTAAGGTTTATGGTTTGCCGGTAGTTAATTTTATGGCGGATGTTACTCAAGGGTGTGTACCGCTTAGGGTAACATTTACCAATCAGTCCAGCGCAGGATCGGGTACCATTGGCAGTGCAAGTTGGGACTTCGGAGACGGTAGCACGGGTATGGGACAATCAGGTACTCATACCTATTTGAATCCGGGCGATTTTAATGTAACTCTTACGGTAACAAATAATTTCGGATGTAGAAGGTCTTTGTCGTTACCTAATTTTATCAATGTTTTTGATTCGGTTGGGGCTGCATTTGATTTTCAGGTCAGGCCATCCTGCACTTTCCCTATTACTGTTGATTTTACGGATAGAAGTCAGGGAAGTATTGTGAATTTCCGTTCCTGGAATTTTGGCGATGGTACCAGTTCTTTATTACCAAATCCTACTCATGCTTACACTACTCCCGGCATTTATGATGTACAGTTGATTGTTGGGAATGGTAGTGGGTGTCTCGATACAATCATCCAAAAAGTTGATATTTCGGTTCCTACTTTTAGCGCCCGTTTTACAGCACAGCACAATGTTTGTAGGGGACAAGACTTGAATATTACCAATACTTCTAATGTTCCATTGAATTTGCTCGACAGTGTATTGTGGTCTTTTGGAGATGGAACTTCTTCTTCGGATTTCAGCCCATCAAAAAGTTATAATGTTCCCGGAAATTACATCATTCGACTTGTAACCTACTACAATGATTGTTCAGATGCTTTTACAAGAACTGTAACGGTTAATCCCAATCCGGCGGTTGTTTTTTCAGGGGATAGTCTGACAACCTGTAAGCCCCCTCTTACTGTCCGGTTTACCAATCAATCTTCCAATGCTAACGTAATTCGTTGGGATTTTGGAGATGGAACCTCTTCAACGGCCAACAATCCAACAAAAACCTATAATACCATAGGAAGTTATTCTGTGCAACTAACGCTTAGGTCTGGTAACGGATGCGTTGACAGCCTTACAAGACTAAATTATGTAACTATTCAGCCTCCGGTAATAGGCAATTTGCCTCCGCTTTCTTTTGAAGGTTGTTTTCCATGGACCAATACTTTTGAACCAACGATTAATTCCAATGCCCCAATCAGCCGGTGGGAGTGGGATTTTGGTGATGGCCGTACCTCGACAGATAGTTTTCCAACCATTACTTATTCTACACCGGGGGAATATATTGTTAAGTTAAAAGTCTTTACCGCAAACGGTTGTGAAGACAGCGCACAAACGGTTGTAAGAGGCGGGGTACTTCCTGTTTTTACTTTTTCAGCCAATCCTTTAGTGGTTTGCCCGCTTGATGAGGTAACCTTTACTTCCAATATCACTAATTTATTTGATGCAGTGTTTTGGCAATTTGGCGATGGCGCAACTTCAGTGGAAATTAATCCGATTCACAGGTATCAGGATACAGGTTTCATGAATATTCTCTTAAGCGTTTCTTATTTTGGATGTAGTGATTCCATATCATTAGAAGATTATATATACGTAAACCCACCTATAGCAAGATTTGATGTAAGTCTGGATTGCGAAAACCAATTTACAAGAACCTTTACCGATAATTCAATAGGTGCTCAAACATGGCTTTGGGATTTTGGAAATGGGGATACATCTACCCTTCAGAATCCGGTTTATACTTATCCGGAAGGCGGAACTTTTAATGTAAAATTGCTGGTAACCAATGACAGTTGTAAAAATGAGACAACAACAACGATTTATGTACTAAGAGAAAGGCCTGATTTTTCAGTTACACAGGTTGAAACCTGTAATCAATCGATTGCAACTTTTACAGCAAGAAATGATTCTTTGAGGGCAATAAATATTCAGGCATTTACCTGGACATTTAACGGCCAGGATGAAATATCTACTGTAGATTCATCCATTGTGAAAACCTTCAACAGATCCCGGACGTATGATGTTAAATTAAATATTGCTGATTTAAATGGTTGCCTTTTTGATATCAGTAAAATGATTGACATTAAGATTGGTGGGCCGGAAGCTATTTTCGGTCCGAAATATCAAACAGCCTGTTTGGGTGATACACTTAATTTCTATGACTCCTCCTTGATCCAACCCCAAAACCCCATCACACAATGGGTTTGGGAATTTGGTGATGGAACCACTGAAACGTTTACAGCCCCGCCTTTCAAACATGTGTATAACGATACCGGTTTTTTCGATGTTACCATGAAAGTTACAGATATCAATGGATGTTCAGATTCGCTCACCTTTATTCAAGCAGTTCAGGTTTTTGGTCCTTTTGTTGATTTTAGTACATCAGATACCATCATTTGCAGATTAGCCCCTGTGAAATTTATAAATAATTCGAAGGGTGTAGGACTAAAATACCTTTGGTTTTTAGGGGAAAATGACTCTACCACCGTTGCAAATCCTTCCAAAATTTATACGGGTGTCGGAAATTATAGTATTACTTTAAGGGTTACAGATATGGCCAATTGTGTGGCTGAGGTAACTAAGCCTTCTTTGGTTAGGGTAGGTGGACAAAAAGCTGGATTTACAGTTAGCGACTCGGTAGCATCCTGTCCGCCGATCCGCATTAATTTTACCAACCAATCGACTAATGCTATCAGTTATGCATGGAATTTTGGAAATGGAAATACTTCTTCTCTAACGGATCCGATACAAACGTATAATGCTCCTGGCCTGTTTCGTGCCAGACTTATCATTACCGGCAATGGTGGCTGTAAAGATACCCTTACCAGAAATATCAATATTGGCGGTCCAACGGGTACTTTCACCTATGGACCATTAATTGGTTGTCCTCCGTTAAATGTAGAATTTAAAAGCACAACATCCAATGTGAAATCTTTAATATGGGACTTTAGCGATGGCGAAACTGAATTTGGTTCGGATTCCACGAATTCTCATATTTATCTTAATCCCGGCAATTACCGGCCAAGGGTTATTTTAGAGGACGGACAGGAATGTCGGCTTCCGGTTATAGGTAGTCAAATTATCCGGGTAGTTGGTGTGCGCTCACTCATTAACCCCCTAAAGCAATATCAGTTCTGCGATACTGCTACCATTGCTTTTGGCGACTCCTCCCTTGTCAGTTCCACCATCCGCTTGTGGCGCTGGGATTTTGGAGATGGTAATATTTCAAATCTTCAAAACCCGGTTCATACCTTTAGTCAACCCGGACGGTATACCGTGTCTCTGTATGTAGAAACAACTGACAATTGCTCAAGTATCAGCAATTTGGGGCAGCAGGTAGTGATTGCCGCAACCCCAAGACTTGATGTAGGAGGAGATCTTGATCTTTGTTTGCCTGCCACCTACACCTTCAGACCAACATGGATCAATGCAGATACTTCGGTTTTGAAAATTAAATGGAATTTCGGTCAGGGAGATACGAGTAATCTTTTGATGCCTCCTACCGTTACTTATCCCGGGGTAGGGCTTTATAACACACGAATTACTGTTAATAATGAATACAACTGTCCGGATACCCTAATGAGAACCGTAACGGTAACGGAAGTAGCAGATGTGTTTTTTGGAACAGTACCAATAAGTGTTTATTGTGACAGCGCCACCATCCGGTTTCAGGAAAATGTAACGGCAAGATCCCCAATTACCCGATGGAACTGGGATTTTGGAGATGGCAACCTTTCCACCAACAGAAACCCTACTCATAAATATACCGTTCCAGGTATTTATCGGGTGAAATTGCAGGTGAATGCAGCAAATGGCTGCATCAGTTCCGGTGATTTTCCGGGAACCATCCGGGTAGTGGCTTCCCCCGATGTAGCCGCTCAAAAGGACACGGCGTTTTGTTTGCCGGTCAATCTTGATTTTGCAGCAGCGCTTGCTCCGGGAGATTCAAGCAGCGTAACCTGGCTTTGGGAATTGGGCAATGGGCAGCAGCGTAATTCGGCAACAGCAACCAATATTTTATTTGGAACCCCCGGAGTTTTCCGGGCAAAAGTGTTGGCCACTAATCCGGATGGATGCTACGATTCCAGTTTCAGGGTTATAACTGTAAATGATACCCCCAATGTAAAAGTAGTGCAGAATACGCCGGTTTGTCAGGGACAATCCGTTCGTTTGACCGCCACAGGAGCCGACAGATATCAATGGGATATACAACCTTCTTTAAGTTGTGTAAACTGCGGAACTCCTACTGCAAGACCTGATTCTACCATTATTTACCGGGTAACCGGCTCCACATTGGCAGGATGTAGTAAAGTGGATACCGTTTTGGTTCGGGTAATTTTTCCTAAGATTCTGATCACATTTACCGGAGATTCCATCTGCCTTGGAGAATCTTTCAGGCTCTTTTCATCCGGAATGGACCAGTATAGCTGGTCGCCTTCAAGAGGGTTGTCCGCTAGCAATATTTCCAGTCCGTTGGCCCGGCCCGACACCACCACTATTTACCGGTTGATTGCAACCGACTCCTTTAATTGTTTTCCTGACACCGCTTTTATTCCTGTGGTAGTTTTTCCGAGACCAACCATAAATATTATTCCGGAAAAAATAACCGTTTCCATTGGAACAATCGTGACCATTCCAACAGTTTCTTCCAATGTTACCCGCTGGAGATGGACACCGGTTACCGGGCTTAGTTGCAGCAACTGTCCCCAACCGAATTTCAGAGCAAATCAAAATATTATTTACCGGGTAGAAGTCGATAATCCGGGTGCCTGTCCCTCAACAGATGAGGTCGAAGTAGAAGTGAGATGTCTGGCCAGCGAAATATTTGTTCCCAATACCTTTTCACCAAATGGAGATGGTCGGAATGAGCGTTTTTATCCGCAGGGAGTTGGGGTAGCTGGTATAAAGCATATGCGGATTTTTAATAGATGGGGGGAGTTGGTTTTCGAAAAAACAAACTTTAATTCCAACGATCCTGCTCAGGGATGGGATGGAACCTACAAGGGACAAAAATTAAGTCCGGATGTTTTCGTTTATATGATAGATGTGCTATGCAGCAATAATCAGATTCAGGAATTAAAAGGAAATGTGACACTGTTGCGATAATATAAATAAGTAAAAGAGGAAGAAAGGTCGAAATGGAAAAAAGGAGGAAATTATTTTATTGGTTTATTGCAATCAGCTTGACGGTGCCCGGATCCTTTCTGGTAGCGCAGGATGTCCATTTTTCCCAGTTTTTTGAAGCTCCCTTATGGCGGAATCCTTCTTTAGCTGGCATATTTACCGGAGATGTTCGTTTTCAGGGTGTGTACCGTACGCAATGGGGTTCTGTTACAGTGCCTTTTCAAACAGGTAGCTTTAACGGCGAATACAAAATGCCGATTGGAAGTGGTGATGATTTTTTAACGATGGGGGGGCAGATTGTTTACGATCGGGCTGGTACCACAAGTTTTACCACCACCCATTTATTGCCGGCTATCAACTACCACAAATCCTTAAGCGGAGATAAAAACTCCTATTTGTCTCTGGGGATTATGGGTGGGATGGTTCAGAGAAGTATTGATCGTAATAAAATTACAACCTCGAGTCAGTTTGATGGTACCGGCTATAACCCTGCCCTTGATATCAATGAGGATATTACCAATTACAACCTGATTTACGGAGATGCAAGTGTAGGTTTGAGTTTCAATTCTTCCATAGGAGGACGCGAAGAGGATAATTTCTTTATTGGTGCAGCCTACCACCACTTTAACAGGCCCAAAAATTCCTTTTACAGAAATCCCGAAATTGAGCTATTACCCAAATGGGTTTACTCCCTTGGTGTTCGTACCGGAGTTACTCCCAATATTTACCTTACTGTTCAGGCAGATTACAGCAAACAGGGATCTTACAGTGAAGTACTTGCGGGTGCTATGGTAGGATTTGGCTTCGGGGATTACCAGTTCTCCGATTCCAAGCAAAGTGTACATTTCGGGTTGTTTACCCGTTGGTCTGATGCCATGATACCTGTCCTCAGGTTTGATTTTTTACCTTTTTCAACCACCTTTAGCTACGATGCCAATATTTCTAAACTAAGAACGGCTAGTCAGGGAAGAGGTGCTTTTGAGCTATCTATTTCTTATCAGGGCTTTCTAGATAGAAATAACTCCACAAAAAATGCACTACTTTGCCCGCGATTTTAGTTCCTGAATCTGATCGTTAAATCTGTGCGACTTGTTAAACAATAATTTTTCTTATCAAAAATGGATTCCCGCTTTATTTGGAATGGGAGCCATCTTGCTTTTTATTCAAATTGGGGCCAACCCGATTTATATATTGGATGAGGCAAAAAATGCCCAATGTGCCCGTGAAATGTGGTTTAGCAAAAATTGGCTGGTACCTACTTTTAATGGTTTGCTGAGGTCGGCTAAGCCACCCCTGCATTATTGGTTTATGGGTTTGGCCTACGAATTATTTGGAGTAGGGGCGGGGTCCGCCCGTTTTTTCAGCGCAGTTATGGGGATGCTTACACTTTGGGTATCCTACAGGTGGACAAAAAAATGGCTGGGAGAAGGTGTTGCTTTTTTCACCCTGCTTTCGTTGGTGCTATCCGTTCATTTTATCTTTGAATTCCGCTTATCGGTTCCGGATCCATACCTGATCTTTTTTACCGCTTCGGGTTTGATGGCCGGTTTAAATTATCTGCAGGATGATAAAAATAAACCGCTTTGGCTTTTTCTTACAGCCGTCTGTCTTGGGCTGGCTATGCTTGCAAAAGGACCAGTCGCCCTTGGTTTACCGGGTATGGTTTTTTTTGGCTTTGTTATTTGGCAAAAGAAATGGTGGGTATTCAAAGATTACCGGATCATTCCTGCCGGTATGTTGGTTTTAGGGATTGCCCTGCCCTGGTATATCATGGTACATAAAGCTACAAACGGAGCCTTTACGGAAGGTTTCTTTTATGAGCATAACCTGAACAGGTTTTCCTCAGAAATGGAGGGACACGGCGGTCCTTTCATCATTACTCCTTTGATTGTTCTGATTGGAATGCTCCCGGTTTCTATATTACTTTTTAAAAGCCTCCTTCCCAAGAAAGGTTTTTATAAGGAGCCGGTCTTTGTTTTTTCCTTTTTGGTTGTATTGGTATATGTTATCTTTTTTAGTATCAGCAGCACCAAGCTACCTAATTACCCCATGCCATGTTATCCTTTTGTGGCTTTGCTGGCAGCAGTATTTCTAAAAAAAGTAGTAGAAGGGTCTGAACGGCTCCCTCTCTATTTTATGCCGGTCATGTTGTTCTTTTCTTTGTTGCTGCCTGCGGCTGCTTATTTTGGTATCCGGGCAGAAGCATCTGTAGCTGATTTATCATGGATAGCGGGACTTCTCTTATTGTTACCTGCGGGTATGTTTTTTGGTTATTACAGGAACCGGAAAATTGAAAACAGCCGATTAAAAGTGGTTGCTATCACCTGGGCTTTGTTTTCAGTTGTTTTTATCAATATCGGATATCCCATATTGTATAACCGGAATCCGGTCACTTTAATTGAGCCTTTGTTAGAGCCTGATCGGGTTCTGTTAGCTTATAAGGCTTACAATCCAGCTTTTAATTTCAACTTACAGGCCAATGGGGTTCCCATAGAACTATTCGATAACATTGATGATTTGGAAAAAGCAATCGATGAAATCCGGCGGATGGAAGGTTCTCAAAAAAACGCTGAGATCTATGTAGTTTCCCGAAAAGAACATCAGGAGGCGTTAAAGTTAATGAAAGCAGTACTTTTGACCGAGAAAAGAGATCTTTTTGAGCTACCGACAACCGTAATTTTCAAGGTCTCAAAATAAATATTTAAAATATTTTGTACTATGCAATTAAATCCTATTTTTGCAGCCCTTTAGGGGGAAAAAGAATTCACCTGGTGAGGTGGATGAGTGGCTGAAATCAACGGTTTGCTAAACCGTCGTACGGATTTAAGTCTGTACCGCGGGTTCGAATCCCGCCCTCACCGCAGATATAGTTCATTTAAAAAAAGTTTATAAAACAATAAGTTTTTAAGTAATTTGAGATTGTAATTACAAAATCAGGTTTTATTTAAAAAACACTTTCACACTCATGTTTGATTTTGAAAAACTCGAAGTTTATCAGGTCACCAAGACTCAGAACATTGATGTGTTGAAGTTCTTATTGCACAATAACGATTTAAATGGAGACTTTGTAAAGAATTGGAAAGAGGCAAGTATGGGAACCGTCCTCAATCTGGCAGAGAGTACCGCCAGAATGACGCACCCGGAAAAAAAGCAGTATTTGACCCTTGCAAGAGGAAATATCAATGCCTGTGTTGCCCTGATGGAAGTAGCCAAAGAAATGGGCTGGCTTAATTCAGAATCCTTCGACCATTTTTACAATCGATACGAGCAGATGAGTAAAATGATGCTTGGAATGATTCGCAGTTTCAGCAGCGACAACCGGATGTAAGTTGCTGATCAATTGCAACAAAAAGATCGTTCCTTTGCAGAACATACAATCGGGAAGTAGCGCAGGCCGGTAGCGCACCTGGTTTGGGACCAGGGGGTCGCAGGTTCGAATCCTGTCTTCCCGACAAAAGTCAACCATTTATGGTTGGCTTTTTTTGTGCATAGCCGCGAGATAAAAGGCCGTTTAAATACTTTATGCCTTACCTTTTGAATGCCCAGTTTTCTGTGGCATGCTATGCCGGATGAAGAGCTTATCCGGTTTTGATATTGCCTGAAGGGCCATTATTCCAACAAGATTTTTGTTCTGTATTTTTCTGCAGGTACCTGGTATGAATCTTTCTTCAGGTTCTGTTCCGGTTCCCCTACTATTATTTTTCCTTTCTTTTTTATATACCAAATATTCAATCCAAGCACTATTGATCGAAATGGTCCCTTTTTTTGAATCCTTTTTCAGCCATTACTTTGCTAATAAGAATAGTTTTGACAACATTTTATGGGTCATTATAAAATGTTAGAATCACAGCCATTTTCTTGAAGGAAAGGAAACGATTGCTTGTAAAAAAACGATTGCTAAGTTGCTTATGAATGCTTGCCTTAATTTACAAAAGGCAACCTTTTTATCTTTTGAAAATAACATAGAAAAGATGTCCTAGGGATTAACAATAAAAGGACTTCCAATGGGTTGTCAGGTTTTTCTTCAAAATACTTAGTGCCTTTTTTATAGGTCTTATTTTCTGGGTTTACAACTGCGGCTCAAGTAGTTGATATACCTGCAAGCGGTCTGTGGTGACATAAGGCAGGGGCACCGGGTAATTTTTAAATGACGATTCCTTTAATAGCGGGTTCCATTGTCATAGAGTTTAATGAATCATCAATCCTGAATTATATTATTTTAACAGCCTCTGAATATAGATCAGGATTGTATTATCGGTCATTAATCAGGTATTAAGAAGTGTCTTTCTTGCTTATGATTTCCGATGAGTGGTGTAAGGGAATATGACAATCCGTTTTAATGGGTAATTAACCCTGAATGTTCCGCTGATTTTGTATTAGTTTTTGCTAATAATGAGCTGATAAAAGGTTAATATTAAATGAATCTGTTTGATAATATGTTTTTTTTCTCTGATTTTTATTTAACAGATTTCAATAAAAAGAAATGGGATGCTTCAGGTACGATACATAAGGCTATGTTCCATATGAACTCCATATGGAAAATAGTGCTTACCCTGGGATTGAATTTGGCAGATAATCCTCCAAAAAAAAGGGACTGAACTCATAATTTAAGCGAATGAAATGTTAAAAAATGTTAACCAAATATCAATGTTTATACATTGATTTAAATTTTCGTTTAGTTCTGTATGCTTTGTTATTGTTGAAACAGAGCCGAAAAAGCATTTTAAATATTACATAAGTTTCAATTTAATATGTTAAAAAAATTAACTATCGCTTGAAAAAGTATAATAGCGCCCGATTTCCGGGTTTATTTTTAACCTGCTTTTATTATCAAATCAAACTAAAAAACAGCTTATGAGGAAGATCATTACGCTTCTACTCATGCTTGTGGCGTGTACGCAAGTGTGGGCTCAGGAAAAATCCATCTCCGGCACTGTTCTGGATGAGAATGGAGTTCCTGTTCAATCTGCAAGTGTATTGGTAAAAGGTACACAAAATGGTACCACTACCAATGCTGAAGGTACTTTTACTTTAAAAGTAAAAAGTTCCGACAAAACCCTACAGGTTTCGGCCCTTAACTTTAAAACCATGGATATTGCTATGGGCAATACCCTGAATTTCAGCATTCGGTTAGAGGCTGGTAATTCAGATTTAGATGAAGTTGTCGTAGTAGCTTATGGTACTGTCAAAAAGTCTGATTTTATCGGATCTGCAGGTACGGTTTCAGCTGCGGAAATTGAGAAACGTCCGGTGGCAAACATCTCAAGAGCGCTTGAAGGAAATGTGCCGGGTGTGGTGGTAACCACGGGAAGTGGTCAGCCGGGCAGTGGTTCATCAGTAAGGATTCGTGGTTTTGGATCCATCAATGCAACGCAGGATCCTCTTTACGTGGTTGATGGCGTTCCTTATGTAGCAGGATTGTCTAACCTTAATCCAGATGACATTGAATCATTGACTGTTCTTAAAGATGCAAGTGCTACCTCTTTGTATGGTGCCCGTGCTGGAAACGGAGTGGTATTGATTACTACTAAAAGAGGTAAAAAGGGAAAAAGTGGCCTTTCATTGAAAGTACAGCAGGGTATTAGTTCGAGAGGAATTCCCGAATACGATCGGGTGAATCAGTTTGAATATTACCCGCTGATGTGGGAAGCCTATCGCAACTCGCTTTCTTATCGCACTAATGGGATTTCTCTGGATTCAGCCAGTCGGGTAGCTTCTGGCCTTACCGGCCGGGATGGTATCGATGACTTACTCGCTTACAATCCTTTTAATGTTCAAAGAAATGCTATTGTTGGAGTAGATGGAAGGATCAATCCCAATGCGCAATTATTGTATGCAGATGATCAGGATTGGACTGACTTCTTTATGAGCAACGGTTATCGTCAGGAATACAACCTGAGCTTTAACGGAGGTGCTGAAAAATCAGATTATTATGTTTCAATGGGCTATTTAAGTGAAGATGGATTTACCAAAAACACCAACTTCGAAAGATTTACTGCCCGTACCAACATCAATGTAAATCCTTTAAGATGGGTGAAAACCGGCATAAATATTTCAGGCAATGTAACAAAGGCAAATCAGTCCAACGAAGGTGGAGCTATTGCCAATCCATTCCAGTTTTCCCGAAACCTTGGTCCGATTTACCCTTACTGGGCACACAACATGACCACGGGTGAATATCTATTGGATGAAAATGGAAACCGTATCTGGGATCTTGGTAATTTTCAAGATGAGCCTATTGGTATCCAAAATGGCATTCGGAATCGCCCGGGCACAACTTCAGGAAGACATGCTCCGGCAGAACTTGAATTGAATATAGATCGCTTCCGTCGTTTGGTGGCAAGTATTCGTCAGTATACTGAAATTTCTATTCTTCCCGGATTGAAGTTTACAGCAAACTTTGCCTTCGATTACGAAAATCAGTTTAACGAAGGCTACGAAAACCAGTTGGTGGGTGATGGAGCTCCTGCAGGACGTGCAGATAAAGTGCATGACATTAATCAGGCACTTACTGCCAACCAATTGTTGAACTATAAAAAGGGATTCGGTGTGCATACAGTCGATTTACTGGCGGGTCACGAAAGTTTCGATCAGCAAATCAACAATATGCGCGGTTTCCGTCAGGGGCAATCCTTGACCGGAAATATTGAGTTCGGAAACTTTACGACCATCAATACCCTGTCTTCCGTTACGGACCGTTATCGTACAGAAAGTGTTTTTGGTCGGGTGAATTATGATTATGACAACAAGTTTTACGCTTCAGGTAGTCTTCGTCGCGACGGAAATTCCCGTTTTGCTTCACAGTCCCGTTGGGGTACCTTCTGGAGTGCAGGTGCCGGTGTTGCATTGGATAAACTTTCGGGCATTGCCGGGGTTACCTGGATCAATCAGTTAAAACTTCGCGGTTCTTATGGTACAGTGGGGGTAGCGGATGGTATTGGTTTCTATGCCTGGCAGGGTCTTTATGGTTTTGCAAATAATGCCAATGAGCCGGGTATTGTACAAGGCCAGACTTCTTTCGAAAATCTCGATCTGACCTGGGAAGTAAATAAGCAGGCGGATGTGGGTCTTGACTTTGCCTTGTTTGGACGCAAATTGAGTGGTTCAATAGAGTATTATAACCGCACCTCTCAGGACCTGCTTTTTGCGGTACCAACACCGCTTTCTTCAGGGGCTTTGTCGCTTACTCAAAATACGGCTAGTCTTTACAACCGCGGTATTGAAATTGCGCTGAATGGCAGTATCATTACCACTAAGGATTTTAGCTGGAATATGGGGATACAGCTAACAACCGTGAACAATCAGATCACCAAGATGCCTGAATCAGTTCCGGAATTCATTACTGGTACTAAAAAATATGCAGTAGGCGCTTCTTTGTTTGATTACTGGATTCGTTCTTATTATGGCATAGATTCTGATGATGGTTCTGTATTATACCTTGCTGAAAATACACAGGCCGCTAATGTTCGTATAAAAACCAAATAAAGATGGAGGTATTGATACCGTTACAACAAGCATTGATAATGCGCTTTTTGAATATCAGGGTGGGGTAATACCCGATTTTTATGGAAGTATGTCTCAGGAGTTCCGTTACAAGAATTTCACTTTGAGTGCCTTGTTTACCTTTCAAAGTGGTGGATTAACTTTTGATGCAGCCTATCAGGGTCTTATGTCTTCAGGTACTTACGGAAATGCGGTCCATAAAGATATCCTCAACAGATGGCAGAATCCCGGAGATGTAACCAATGTTCCAAGAATGGACAATGCAGAGAGAGTCAACTTTAATGCCACTTCATCGCGTTGGTTGATTGATGCTTCTTACTTCAATATCAGAACCATCACCCTGAACTACGCCATTCCACAGCGTATTTTGAATAAGTACAACATTAAAACCGCTTCTGTATTTATCAGCGGGGAAAATGTGGCCTTCTTCAGCAAGCGCAAGGGCATGAATAATCAAAATGCCTTTTCCGGTATCACAGGCAGTAACTATCCCCCGGCTCGGGTAATTTCCGGTGGATTTTCTATCAACCTATAAATTTTAATAGCAATGAGAAATAATAAAATCATCGGGTTTTCACTCATGCTGGTCGTGATGGCAGGTGTTTCCTGTAAAAAAACATTTTTAGATACATTCCCGACCAATGCGGTATCTGCGGCTGATGTAGTGCTTTCTACAACCAATGGCTATATTGCATTAAATGGAATTCATAGAATTCTATATGTGCAGTATGATAATCAGCCTCAGGGAGGAGAATCTGCTATTATGATTATCCGCGATTTGATGGGAGAGGATGTTATCCTTACCCGCGCAAATGGCAGGCTGGATTTCGGAGGTCATGTCCAGTATATCGATCACCGCAATGTAAATTCCGGTAATTCCCGTTTTGTATTCCGGTTCTATTATAGGGTAATCGGAAATGCCAATGTATTGATCAATGGCATTGATAACGCAACCGGTCCTCTGGCAGATAAAAACATCATTAAAGGACAAGCTTTGGCATATCGTGCATGGGCCTATTTCAATTTGGTGCAGCTTTGGGGACAGCGCTTTGAAGCAGGTGGTGCCAACAATACCCTCGGTGTTCCACTGCTGCTTACCAATGAATTGGCAGGACAACCAAGGGCTACTGTCGCTGAAGTTTACACACAAATCAACGCAGATT
Organism: Chitinophagaceae bacterium; assembly: GCA_041739485.1. Lineage (GTDB taxonomy): Bacteria > Bacteroidota > Bacteroidia > Chitinophagales > Chitinophagaceae > Phnomibacter. Next base: position 32,625 of record JBGSNV010000069.1, on the reverse strand, counting down.
TGGATGAATCGATTACTTTATTGGCTGGATACAATCGAGACAGTGATGCTACTTCTAAATCCAATATCAATCTGAATGTAGCGCGTGGTTTCAAAGCAAGGGTAGCTCTTGCACAACAAAACTGGGATGTAGCAGCTACCAACGCAGTAGCTGCCCGTCAGGGATATGCTTTGATGAATGCAGCAACTTATACTTCCGGCTTTAATGATGCCACCATTTCCGAATGGATCTGGGGCAGCCATCAGATTGTGGATCATAACACTTTCTTCTGGAGTTATTTTGCTTCAATGGGTTGTAATTTCAATGGTTCCAATATCCGCACGCAGCCAAAGGCCATCAATTCATTCCTATTTAATAATATAGCTGCTACTGATTTCAGAAAGCAGGTATTCAGCATCAATGGAGCAGATGTTCCTGTTCCTCCCGGTGGTGCAAGGATACCTTACCATGCCAAGAAGTTTCTGGCTGCCGGAGAGGCGCTTTCAATCGGAGATGTTCCCATGATGCGTTCAGCAGAAATGATTTTGATTGAAGCAGAGGCAAGGGCCATGGCCGGTCAGTTTGGCCCCGCACAGGATGCCTTCTTCACACTCATGAGCAACCGGGATCCTAGTTATGTAAAAAGTACAAGCACCGGTGCTGCTCTCATGGCTGAAATCGATTTTAACCGTCGGGTGGAACTATGGGGTGAAGGATTCCGTTTTACTGATCTGAAGCGCAGAAATGCTACACTTGATCGTACTTTGGCTCCGAACACCAATCCTACCGTTTCCTTTATCGATCAGGTTCCGGCCGGCGATAAACTATGGCAGTGGTTGTTCCCACAGGATGAGATCAATACCAATCCTGCGTTGGAGCAAAATCCATTATAGTTTTTAGTTTAAGGAGTATAAAAAGGCCGTCTTCATTTTTTGGAGACGGCCTTTTGAATTTTTAATATCTGTCCGAAAAAAGTAAAAAATAAACCGGGAAAGCCCTGATTCCCCAAGCACTATTTATTCGCCAATTGTCCGCAGGCAGCGTCTATATCTTTGCCCCGGCTTCTGCGGAGGCGGGCGTTTACCTTATGCTTTTCCAGATAGCTCATAAAAGCCATCGTTCTTTCCTCAGAAGGCTTCTTGAAATCAGCCAGATCAATAGGGTTGTACTCTATGATATTGATGAGGTCGGCGGGCACCTGCCGGTAAATTTTGATGAGTTCGTCAGCATCTTTCAGGCTGTCGTTAAACTGATCAAAAAGAATATATTCAAAAGTGATCTCACTCTTGGTTTTCTGGTAAAAATAATTGAGCGCTTCTATCAGACTTTTAATGTCGTTCGAATCATTGATCGGCATGATTTCGTGCCGTTTGGCATCATTGGCAGCGTGCAGGCTGAGAGCAAGCTTAAACTTAACCTGATCGTCTCCGAGTTTGCGGATCATTTTTGCGACTCCTGCAGTGCTTACCGTAATGCGTCGGGGACTCATACCCAATCCGTCGGGGGCACTGATGCGTTCTATGGCTTTGATCACGTTTTGGTAATTGAGCAGTGGCTCCCCCATTCCCATGAATACAATATTGGTAAGTTTTTTGTCATAGGTCTTCAGGCTTTGATCATTGATCAGCGAAACCTGATCGTATATTTCGTCGTAATGCAGGTTTCTTTTGCGGTCAATATATCCGGTAGCACAAAACTTACAACTCAGCGAGCAACCAATCTGACTCGATACACAGGCTGTTTTCCTTTCATCAGTCGGAATCAGCACACCTTCAACGGCATGGCCTTCCCAGGTTTTAAACCGGCTTTTTACAGTTCCATCATTGCTGAATTGGGTTTCGTCAACAGTAAGTGCCGGCAGCGAGAAATGATTACCAAGTTGCTGCCTTAGATCTTTACTCAAATTGGTCATGTCTGCAAAACTTTTGGCCTGTTTAGCCCACAGCCATTCCCATACCTGTCTTGCCCGGTAAGGTTGTAAGCCGTTGCCTGTAAACCAATCTGTAAGTTCCTGAGCACTCAGGTGCCTGATATTTTGCATCCCGCAAAGGTAAGCTGATGAAAGCGATCTGCCATTTTCCATAATAAATGCCACATTTGCATCTGTTTGAGCGGTTTCTTTTGTCTTGCAAAATAATTTGCCGGCAATACAAGGCAGGTTCTGTAGCCATCAATTGAATTTTTTTGAAGGATTTTACTTATTCAATTGGGGGCCTCTTTTTCCCTGTTTTGAAAGGATTATAGTTATAATATTAAGGATTACTTAGATGATGAAAACAGCTTACATTATAGATGCCATTCGTACTCCTGTAGGAAGATATGGTGGGGTATTGGCAGGAATCCGGCCGGATGATTTGCTCGCAACCGTATTAAGAGGGTTGCTGCAGCGCAACGAAAATCTCGATCCGGCAGCCATTGAGGAAGTTATTTCCGGGGCAGCCAATCAAAGCGGAGAAGACAACCGGAATGTTGCCCGCATGTCTGCTTTGCTTGCAGGGTTGCCGGCTTCGGTAGCCGGGGTTACGGTCAATCGTTTGTGTGCCTCCGGGTTGCAGGCCATTATGGATGCGTCCCGTGCTATTGCCTGTGGCGATGGCATTGCTTATCTTGCCGGTGGGGTGGAGAGTATGAGCCGGGCTCCGTATGTTTTATCCAAAAGCGATTCTGGTTTTGGAAGAAATCAGGAACTTTTTGATACCACGATGGGATGGCGGTTTACCAATCCTCAACTGGCAGCCATGTATCCGCCATACGGTATGGGCGAAACAGCCGAAAATGTAGCGGAACGTTGGAAACTGACCCGCGAAATGCAGGATGCTTTTGCTTTGACCTCTCAGCAAAAATATGCACAGGCAAAGGCATCCAATAAATGGGTGGATGAAATTCAGGCGATTGAGATCACCAACAAACGCCGCGAAGTTTCGTGGATCATGGATGATGAGCATCCCCGCGATACAAGCATGGAGGCGCTCGCCAAATTAAGACCTGCTTTCAAAAAGGAAGGAACTGTCACTGCAGGTAATTCATCCGGCATCAATGACGGAGCCGCAGGTTTGCTTTTGGTGGAAGAATTAGCATTGAAGCAGTTTTCGCTAACCCCGATGGCCCGTGTGGTGAGTATGGCAGTTGCGGGGGTTGATCCGGCTATCATGGGTATTGGCCCGGTACCGGCAGTAAAAAAAGCCTTGAAGCGGGCAGGATTGAAAATAGAGGATATCGGGCTGTTTGAATTAAATGAAGCTTTTGCTGCTCAATCGCTTGCCTGCATGCAGGATCTTGAACTAAACCCTGCAATCGTAAATGTAAATGGAGGAGCAATTGCTATCGGTCATCCGCTAGGATGCAGCGGGGCACGTATCAGCACAACCTTATTACACGAAATGGGCAGGAGCGGTATTCGCTATGGCGTGGCTACTATGTGTGTAGGGGTAGGGCAGGGTGCTGCTGTTATTTATGAAAACTTAATGACTTCCAACTAAATTTCATTTTGAAATAAGGATTAAAATCACTCAATTTACAATCCAAAATATATTAAAAATGAGAAAGGTATTCTTTTTTACTGCTTTATGTTTTGCCTTTGTATTACAGGCAAATAGTCAGGACTCTACTTTAGCGCCTTTTGTTGGCCGTTATGTTTTTACTGCTCAGGATCCGGTTCCTTATGTGGATGTAAAACTGGTGGATGGAGTCTTGTTTACAGAATCTCTTCAGGGAAATTCTGTTTTGCAAAGAACAGAAGGAGATATGTTTTTTATTGTAGAATTCAACGGATTTGCTCAGTTTGTAAGGAACAGTGAGAATAAAGTGGTCAAGGTAAAAGTGAGTGTTCAGGGGCTTGAAATGGAGGGAACTAAGGATGAATCCGCCAAAGTCTCGATTAAATTCAATCCCGGGTTCGGCGATTGATTGTGAATAAGGATTAAAAGAGGGTTTCAGCCCAAAAGGGGGTTATCAGGAATGCACGGGAAAATTTCTTTTCCGATTAAGGGAATTCCTTTCAGGAATATGCAAATCTCAAGACAGTTTTGGGGGGTAATCATTACTTTATTTGGTGCATTGATGTTCTCTGCCAAGGCTGTTCTTGGAAAGCTGATATATATTGAGACGCCAATAGAGGTCAGTACGCTTTTATTGCTCAGGATGTTGTTTGCCTTGCCCTTTTATCTGTTTGCTTTTGGTTGGGCGTTCAAAAAATCAAGGAAAACCAATCCGGAGACTCATCGGAATTTGCCGGGATTTTCTTTTCGTAAAAAACTTGCAACCGCTTTTTTTTTGGGGATGGTTGGTTATTACATCAGTAGCTATCTCGACTTTTATGGCCTGAAGTTTATTTCAGCAGGGCTTGAGAGGGTGATTTTATTTTCATACCCGGCCTGGGTGGTTATGCTTGGTGCCTTTATTTATAAAACACCGGTTCAGAAAAAACAATGGGGGGCATTGCTGCTTTCCTATATAGGTATTTTTATTGCTTTTTGGGGCGATTTCAAAGGATTGCCGGAATCGGCAGCCGTTTGGACAGGAAGTTTATTGGTTGTTTGCTGTGCTTTTACTTTTGCCTTATATGTACTTTGGAGCGGGCGTTATATCCCTGTTTTAGGGGTTGGGTTATTTACCTCCACAGCAATGCTTGGAGCTACCCTTGCCATTGCCTGCCATTTTTTTCTGAGCGGTCAAACCCTTGAAGCGCTTTCTGTATTTACTCCCAAAGTTTATTTTTACTTTTTTCTGATGGGTATTTTTACCACGGTAGTCCCTTCCTATATGGTTTCAGCCGGAATTAGCCGGATCGGCAGCAGCAATGTTGCCATCGTCTCCTCTATTGGTCCCATTTTTACCATCTTTCTCGCCTGGTACTTTTTGGGCGAATCCTTCGGATGGATTCAATTACTGGGGAGTCTGCTTGTAATAGCCGGGGTTTGGATGATTACCCAAAAAAAGAAAACCGATTAAGATGGATCTAACAAATAATTAGCGAGTTGCCCCACTAATAAAGTTTCCTGTGTGCCATTGGTCAGGTTTTTCACTACACAGGTTCCCGAGGCAAGTTCCGCCGAACCAATAATGCCTGCAAACGAAATCCCTTTTTTATCTGCGTACTTAAATTGCTTGTCCATTTTCTGATTTTCATGGAAAAGCTCACAGGAAATGCCTGCTTCCCGAAGCGTATTCATGGCTTTCATTGCAGCCTTAGCTTCCTGTTCGCCCATATTAAAAAACAGGATTCGGATCGTTTGAGCAATCGAATCTGGAAACAGTCCCAATTCTTCCATCACATCATAAATGCGATCAACTCCAAAGCTTATACCAACCCCGGCAATATCCGGCACACCAAACAGCCCGGTAAGGTTATCATATCGACCACCTCCTCCGATGCTGCCCATTTGTACATTCAGAGCTTTTACTTCGAAAATGATGCCGGTATAATAATTCAATCCGCGTGCCAGCGTAAAGTCAGGAATAAGCGGTGTGTTTTCCGGAGTGTTTTCCAGCAGGAAAAGAAGCGCCTGAATACCTTCTTTTACAGAAGCAATATGTCCGAGCAGGTTTTCAAGGGAAGCAAGCTTTTCGGTGGTAGATCCTTCTATTATTAAATATTGCTCAATCAGATCAATCTGTTGGGTTGTCAGGCCTTTTAGCCCCAACTCATCCTTCACCTTTTCAAGGCCTATTTTATCCAGTTTGTCAATGGCAACGGTTATGGCAGTCATTTGCTCTTCTCCACCACAGGCTTCAGCCAGTCCGGCCAGTATCAGGCGGCTGTTGATGCGGATCTCAACGGGAACCTTCAACTTTTGAAAAACCATCTTATAAACGGTGGTAAGTTCCAGTTCATTCATAAGACTTTTGCTGCCCACCACATCGGCATCGCATTGGTAAAACTCCCGGTAGCGACCCTTCTGTGGCCGGTCGGCCCGCCATACAGGCTGCATCTGATATCTTTTGTAGGGAAAACTCAACTTGCCATGGTTCATGGCTACATAGCGGGCAAAAGGAATGGTAAGATCGTAGCGAAGCGCCCGTTCGGTAATTCCGGTAGCATTTTTGCCTTCAAGAACAGTTTCAAAATCGGTTCTTGCCTTCTCGTGTTTTTCGGGTCTGTCGAGGCCATTATTCAATATTCTGAAAATAAGTTTGTCGCCTTCGTCGCCATACTTTCCCATCAGGGTATCGAGATTTTCCATGGCCGGAGTTTCCAAAGGTTCAAACCCAAACAATTCGAAAATGTCGCGAATGCTTTTAAAAATATAATTTCTCCGGTAAATAACCCCTGCATTAAAATCTCTTGTGCCTTGTGGCAACGATACTTTTCCCATAATTGGCTGCAAAGAAACAGGAAGTTTACCGGCTTTCAAAGCCGGCGAACTCTGTAACAATAGCATCACAGGCTTCTTCAATGAGTTGGTACACTTTGGGAAAACCATCCCATCCGCCAAAATAGGGGTCGGGTACATCTGATAGGTTTTTATGAGGAACGCTATCGAGCAGAAGTCTTGCTTTCGATTCCTGCCAGTGGGCACCTACCATTTGTTTGCCATCCTCTTTATTTTGACGATCCATAAACAGGATGAGGTCATGTTTTTCAAAATCTTCGGGTTGCAGTTGCCTTGCCCTTTGATAGCTGATGTCCAATCCGTTCAGCGCGGCTACTTTTTGTGAATCAGGATGCGGTGCACTGCCAATATGCCAATTGCCCGTACCTGCTGAATCTACCCTGCAGGGGATTCCGGCTGCTTCCATTTTATTTTTCAGAATCCCTTCTGCAAGCGGGCTTCGACAGATATTACCCAAACATACCATCAATATCGATACTTCTTTTTGATTATTCATTTGTGTTTTTCTATTTTACTTCATAATCCGAAAACCATCCTGAATCCGTTTTTGTAGGGGGATGCTTCATGATTCGGGTATAAAATTTAATAAATTAACGGAATCTTTCATAGAAGCACCCTTCAGCTTCAAAAGAAACCTGCTAATTTTATGGAAAGCACGAAAATAGTTATCTGATATTTCCGGAATTTAATTCAATAAAATTTTTTTTCAAGGTGCCGTTTTAATAATTAAGGTAGAGCTAACTTGTAAAAAGATGCTTTTCAATGTTTTTTGAGGAGATTAGCATCCTATAGTATCGAAAGATATTTAAAACAAAAGCGTCAGATCAACATAGTATTTTTAAAAATTAAATATCATTTTTTTAAACGGATCATAGTTTTTTTCGTAATTAATACTTAGTAATTAAATATTAATTGTTGTTTTTTACCATAAATTCTATTTTTTTGCGCAGCCTGAAGCGCACTAAATGGTTATTAAATTTATTTGAAATTATTTTGGAAGGGAATATATCCTTCTTTTTGAATTTATCATGGTATGAATCAACCTTATAAAAGAAAACATAAAACAGGCATTCCCGACTTTAGGGCATTTTTGGATTATTTTATGGGAGGTTTGATGATTTTCGGTGGAATTTTCATTATTTTTTCAAAATATATGTTGGGTTATGATTATTTTGAAGACAGTGATTTTGTGAAGGGAGGAATGCAGTGGTTTTTGGGGATTGTTTTTGCGCTCTATGGTGGATTCAGGTTGTATCGGGGAATAGAGCTACAAAAGCAAAAAAAGTGGGAGGATGAAAATCAAAGAGATGTTTAAATTGGTAAACCATAGAAGTCTGTTTTTTCTTATTATTATCATCCTGATGATGATGCTTGCTTCTTGTGGTAATAATACTTCTCAGGTATCCAAAAATCCTGCTAATTATGATACCCCTAAAAAAGGTAAAATCTATATTAGTGTCGATGAAACCTTTAAGCCGGTTATAGACTCTCAGATCAAGGTCTTCCAAAACTCTTTTCCGGAGGCAGAGATAATAGCCGATTATAAATCGGAAGCTGAATGCTTACGGGATTTGGAAAATGACAGCACCCGCATGGTTATTGTAACACGTGGGTTAACAAAAGAAGAATCAAAAGGATTTAAAGAGAAATTGAGGTTTACGCCTTCCTGGGGATTGATTGCTTACGATGCTATTGCAGTAGTACTCAACAAGAAATCAAAACTCGATTATTTATCTACTTCAGAGATAAAGAGTATGCTTAATGGGACTGCAGGGGGTGATTATGAAATAGTTTTGGATGGGCTTAGCGCCACGAGCACTGTTCGATATGCAAAGGACTCCTTATTAAAAGGAGAGGCTCTTGGACCAAAAGTGGTAGCGGCCAAGTCTAGTGAGGCAGTAATTGAATATGTGCAAAAAAACGAAAATGCGATAGGTCTTATAGGGGTAAGTTGGGTAGGAGATAATGAGGATGATCAACAGGTTCGGTTTCTTCAATCAGTTAAATTGGCTCGTTTGAGGTGTGAAACCTGCCCGGAAGAAGAATATGCTTTACCTTTTCAGGCAAATATTGCTTTAGGGAAGTACCCCTTTGTTCGTGGAATTTTTTATATATTGAAAGAGAATTATGAAGGTTTAGGCCGTGGATTTGTAAATTTTCTGATTTATGAGCGCGGTCAATTGATTTTTAAAAGAGCTTATCTGTTGCCGGGAAGAATGGAATTTTCGGTAAGAAATATGGAAGTAAAGGAACAATAAAAATGAACAGATTGTTAATTAAGGCGTTTAAAGCATAATTTCTTTGGGTAATTTATGTAATTAGCGGTCTTTTTACTTCTGTTTATTATAAGTAGAAAATTGATTTAGTAACTGAAAAACCAGATAAATATGAAGAGAATTTCCCTTCTGTTGATAGGACTAGGGCTTGGAGCAATGTCAATAGCTCAGACTTTGGATGAAGCCAAGAAACTTTTAAGGTATGGGAGACTTCAAGGTGCCGAAAAGTCCTTTGAAAAGCTTGTAGCAGACAATCCGAATGATCCGGAAGCAGTGTATTGGTTGGGGCAGTTATACCTTGAGCATAATCCTGCCAAAGTAGACAAGGCCAAAGAGTTGTACAGCAAGGCATTAACAGCCACCAGTCAAAATCCATTGATTCTCGTAGGTATGGGCCATGTTGAATTGCTTGAAAACAACAAAACTGCAGCAAAAACTCACTTTGATCAGGCTATCGAGGTTACGAGCAGTCGTAAAAACAAAAAGTACGGAGATCCTGCTATTCTTGCAGCTATTGGTCGGGCAAGTGCATCAGGTAGCAGCCAAACAGGCGATACCGATTATGCCCTTGAGAAACTTGCACAGGCTGCAGAGCTCGATAAAACAGACCCGGGTATCATGATCAATATGGGTCTGATCCATTTGAAGCGTGGTTCAGAGTACGGTGGGCAAGCTAAAAGAGCTTTTGAGGAAGCCATTGACAGGGATCCTAAATATGGTATGCCTTACTACCGTATCGGTAAGATTTTTGAAACTCAAAGAAATTTTGCGCTTTACTTAGATTATTACAACCGTGCGGTAGAAAATGATCCCAATTTTGCGCCTGCATATCTTGAGCTTTATGACTATTATAAGGAGAAGGATGTAAATAAAGCCAAAACTTATCTCGATAAGTTTATGGCCAATAATGAAACAGATATTGAAACGGAGTTTTTCTATGCTGACTTCTTATTCCGTTCAGGTAAAAATCAGGAGTCTATTCAAAAACTAAAGGAAATTGAAGCAAGTTTGTCTCCGGGCGAAGAATTCCCTAAGGCTTATCGCCTTTATTCTGCCAACTACGATCGCCTTGGTGACTCCGTAAAAGCGCGGGATAATATGGAGATGTACATGGCAAAGCAGAATCAAACAAAGTTGACCGGTGACGATTATGCTGAAATGGCAAGATTGTACCTTGATTTCCCCGGACAGGCGTCAAAAGCTGATGCCCTTGTTGAAAAGGCAGTTGCTCTTGATACCTCTGTTGAAAATAAAATGACCTACATGAAAGGAATTGCCGATGCTTATGCAGCTCAGGGCGATTGGAAGGGTAATTACAAGTGGCTAGACAAGATTGATGAAATCAATCCAAGAAGAACCGCGGTTAATTACTTTTATCTGGCAGATGCCGCTTTCAAAGCTGGTCAATTTGATGAGTCCATGAAGGTTTCAGCAAAATATATTGAATCTTACCCGGATCAGATTCAGGGTTATAGTTTACAGCGTCGTGCAGCTATTGCGGCTGACCCGGATACATCCAATGGTCTCGCCCTTCCTGCTATTGATCAGTACACCAAGTTTCTGATGAATGATAAAGAATCCAACAAATTTCGGATTCTTGAAAATTACGGGTACAAAATCTACTATTACCTGATTAAGTCGAGAGAATACGATAAAGCTTTACAAGCTTCAAATGCGATCCTTGAACTTGATCCTGAAAATAACTATGGATTACAGGCCAAAGCCGAAGCAGAACGTTTGATTAAGGCTACCGGCGGAGATATTCAATCTTCAGCCACCAAGGCAGATGCAGGTGGCAAGTCTCCCAAATCAGGCGCACAGGGCAATAAGTAATTGTTGATATATTCTTAAAATATGCTGGAAATCCCCCGACAAACCTGTCGGGGGATTTTTGTTAAAACAAATACCCATACAAAATAGGGCTTATTAGCCTTGGAAGCTTATTTTTGCGACTCAAGTCGTTTAGTCCATGTTTGAATTATTACAAGTTTCCGGAACACCATCTGAGTATTTGCCCATAGGCATTCAATTATTATTTGCTGTCGGATTTGTTGGGGTCATGATAGGACTGAGTCATTTGTTGGGCCCGAGCCGGAAAACAGCTGACAAACTCGATAATTTCGAAAGCGGTATTGAACAGGTAGGAAATGCCCGTCAACCAGTTGCTATCAAATATTTTCTGGTAGCTATCTTATTCGTTCTCTTCGATGTGGAGGTGGTTTTTCTTTACCCCTATGCGGTCAATTTTAAAGAGCTTGGCTGGAATGGTTTTATCGCAATGTTTAGTTTCATATCTTTTTTCCTGGTTGGACTCATTTACGTTTTCGGACGCGGAGCGCTGAACTGGGAGGATTGAATATTTGTTAAAGAATAAAAAGCAGTACGATTAAAATCATTTTATCGTTTGCTGAATTAAGGTTTTAGCCCTATATTCTATAAAAAAGGAGCATATTATGTCAGATTTAATATACACCGGCAGACCGGTACGTTACAATCCGAAAGTGAAAACGGTGGAGGCACCTCCGGGGATTGAGGGAGAAGGTTTTTTTGTTACCAAGCTCAGCGAAGTTGTTGGATTAGGACGTAAAAATTCACTTTGGCCTTTGCCTTTTGCAACCTCTTGCTGTGGTATTGAATTTATGGCAACGATGGCGAGTCATTATGATCTTGCCCGCTTTGGAAGCGAAAGGGTAGGATTCAGCCCGCGTCAGTGTGACTTGCTGATGGTGATGGGAACGATTGCCAAAAAGATGGGGCCTGTATTAAAGCAGGTATATCTGCAAATGGCAGAACCCCGTTGGGTGATTGCAGTTGGGGCTTGTGCCTCTTCCGGGGGTATTTTTGATACCTACAGCGTTTTGCAGGGTATTGATCAGGTAATTCCGGTAGACGTTTACGTTCCGGGTTGCCCGCCAAGACCAGAAGCCATTCTCGATGGATTTATGAAAATTCAGGATCTCGTAGGTTCAGAAAGCATCCGTCGCCGCAATAGTCCGCAGTACACCGCTTTGTTGGGTGAATACGGCATTCAATAATACCGGCACAGGCCGCTCAATCGTTTTTGGAAACCAGAAAATTGTATGACACTTACCAACGAAATTGTAAAACAAAAGCTAGAGGAGAAATTTGGTGAACAGGTTTCTGATTGGGACGAAAGCTATGGAATGCTTTCCTGCAAAGTTCCCAAAGAAATCAATCTGAAAGTCCTTCAGTTTTTACATGAGGATGAAAACCTGCAATTTGGTTTCCTCACTGATATCTGTGCGGTTCATTACCCGGATAAAACCGGGGAAGAACTTGCAGTAGTTTACCATTTACACAATCTTGTTCAGAATATCCGGTTGAGATTGAAAGTATATACAGATATCAAGACGCCGGAAATTTACACAGCGACTAGTTTGTTTCCCGGAGCCAACTGGATGGAGCGGGAAACTTATGATTTTTACGGAGTTCATTTTGTGGGACATCCTGACCTGCGGAGGATATTGAACGTAGAGGAAATGGATTATTTCCCGATGCGGAAGGAATTTCCTTTAGAAGATCAGTCCCGTATTGACAAGGATGATGATATGTTTGGAAGAGGTGGATCCTTTAACTAAACGCTTAGGATGCGGTTGGGGTAATTCATATACCCGGGCGCTCTATTCAAAATTGAAAGAATAATCAGATTATGTCAGAAACTGCAGTTACCCAACATATTCCTTTGGCTTCAGATAGCCTGCAAAAGGAAACAACGACCATGAACCTTTGGCCAACCCACCCCGCGACCCATGGTGTTTTCCAAAATATACTTGAACTGAGCGGAGAGACTATTCTAAGTGCAGAGCAAACCGTTGGATATATTCACCGGGCTTTTGAGAAACTCGCTGAACGCAGGCCCCTGTATCAGATTACTACACTTACTGATAGGTTGAACTATTGCAGCAGTCCCATCAATAATATGGGTTGGCATATGACCTGCGAAAAATTACTCGGCGTAAAAACTCCAAAGCGGGTAGATTATCTCCGGGTAATCATCATGGAACTTGCAAGAATGTCGGACCATATTATTTGCAATTCTATTGTGGGTGTGGATACCGGTGCTTTTACCGGTTTTCTGTATGTAATGCAGTACCGCGAACTGATTTATGAGATTTATGAAGAAGTATGTGGTAGCCGTTTGACCACCAATATGGGTCGGATCGGTGGGTTCGAGCGCAACTTCAACAATATTGCTTTTGAGAAGCTGGAAAAATTCATCAATGAATTTCCGGCTGTATGGCAGGAATTTGAAAACCTGTTTAACCGCAACCGTATTTTCATGGAGCGAACACAAGGTGGCGGACCTTTGAGTGCCGAGATGGCGCTTAAATACAGCGTAACCGGGCCTAATTTACGGGCAGCCGGCGTAGATTACGATCTACGGGTGGCTCAACCTTATTCTAGTTACGAAGATTTCGATTTTGAAATTCCTGTGGGAACCACCGGGGATAACTACGATCGTTTTATGGTTCGTAATGCCGAAATGTGGCAAAGTTTGAGGATCATCAAGCAGGCTTATCAAAAAGTTCAGGAATTTAAAGGGGCCGAAGCCGATGTTTTTCATGCCGATGCACCGGAATACTATTTGCCTGAAAAGAAAGATGTATATACCAAAATGGAAGCGCTGATCTGGCACTTCAAAATTGTGATGGGTGAAATCGAAATTCCTAAAGGGGAAGTGTATCATGCAGTGGAAGGTGGAAACGGTGAGTTGGGTTTTTACCTGATCAGTGACGGTGGCCGCACCCCGTATCGTTTACATTTCCGCAGACCCTGCTTTATTTACTATCAGGTGTATAAGGAAATAGTAAAAGGAAGCATGCTCAGTGATGCTATTGTAACCCTGAGTAGTTTGAATCTGATTGCAGGTGAAATGGATGCTTAAGGTTGTAAGGATTGGATGGTTAAGTTTATTGTAATATCAGTATAAGGAATTTTCATATATGAATACATTTACAGAAAGCAGGTTATCAAGGGCACAGGAAATCATTGCCCGTTATCCTGCCGGAAAACAAAAAAGTGCTTTGATGCCACTCTTGCATCTGGCGCAGGAGCAGTGGGGTTGGCTGCCCACTGAAGCAATGGATTATGTGGCGGGTTTGTTGGATCTGGAACCTATTGAAGTGTACGAAGTGGCTACTTTTTACACCATGTACCACATGAAACCTGTTGGTAAGTATGTGTTCGAAGTATGCCAAACCGGACCTTGCATGCTACGTGGCAGCGACGATATTATCGATTATATTAAGCAAACACTGAATATTGGAGTAGGGGAAACAACTACCGATGATATGTTTACGCTTAAAACCGTAGAATGTTTGGGTGCCTGTGGATATGCCCCCATGATGCAATTGGGTGATCATTACCGCGAACATCTTACGAAAGAGAAGGTAGACAGCCTTATTGAAGAGTGCAGAAAAACAGCCGGTCAACTCAACTAGAAAAATAAAACGGCAATACAAATGATAAATATCCCATCCGCTTTTATGCTTAAGATCACCGGCTTATTGGCGCTGATTCTGTTGGTAGTGGCCTGTGGAAATAATTCCGATCAGATGGCGGGCGATGAGGTAAATCCTTCGAATGTGGATTCTCTTCAAAATTCGCTGGCCACGCTTGATTGGGCAGGTACCTATACGGGTAAGTTACCTTGTGTAGATTGTGAAGGCATTGAAACCGAACTAACCATCACTTTGGATAGCACCTATGTTTTAAAGTCGCGCTATCTGGGTAAGGGCGACGGCCAAAACTTTATTACGCAGGGGTCTTTTACCTGGCGCGACGGGCAGGTGATTGAATTACTTGGAGAAACGGATGGTGCTTTTTTGTACGCAATTGATGAGGGCACTGTTACCCAACTGGATCCGGCAGGAGCAAAAATTGTGGGAGATCTGGCAGCGGGTTATGTGCTGACCAAAGTGAATCCCTGAACTTTACTTAGAAAAAACGAATTATAAAATGGCTGTTAAACTTTTATTGGACAAGGCGCATGTAGAAGGGATCAGGACCTATGAGGTCTATCGCAGAGAGGGCGGCTACCGGAGTGTAGAAAAAGCCCTGAAGCAAATGGGCCCTGAAGAAGTGCTGGAAGAAGTAAAAAAGAGTGGGCTGAGGGGTAGGGGTGGAGCTGGTTTCCCCACCGGTATGAAGTGGAGCTTTTTGGCCAAATCCGATGGTGTACCAAGATACCTTGTTGTAAATGCCGATGAATCAGAGCCAGGGACCTTTAAGGACCGTTATTTGATGGAATTTATACCACACCTGCTGATTGAGGGAATTATTTCCTCGAGTTTTGCTTTAGGTGCCAATACCTCTTATATCTATATCCGGGGCGAATATGCCTGGATCACCAATATTTTGGAACAGGCGATTATAGAAGCCAAAAACAATGGCTGGCTGGGAAAAAATATACTTGGTTCCGGTTTCGATCTCGAAGTGTATGTGCAGCGGGGAGCAGGTGCCTACATTTGTGGAGAAGAAACGGCCTTGCTGGAAAGCCTTGAAGGAAAAAGAGGAAATCCAAGAATCAAGCCACCCTTTCCTGCGGTAAAAGGTTTATACGATTGCCCTACTGTGGTAAACAACGTAGAGACGATTGCTGCAGTTGTTCCAATTATTAATCACGGTTCCGAAGCTTATTCTAAAATAGGAGTTGGGCGCAGTACCGGTACCAAATTGATGAGTGCCTGTGGCAACATCAATAAACCGGGTGTGTACGAAATCGACATGACGATTTCAGTAGAAGAATTTATTTACAGCGACGAATACTGTGGAGGTATTGCTAATGGGAAAAGGTTGAAAGCCTGTATTCCCGGAGGTTCATCAGTACCTATTCTTCCGGCAAACCTATTGCTTAAAACAGCCAAAGGGGAACAACGTTTGATGACCTACGAAAGCCTGAGCGACGGAGGCTTCCAAACCGGAAGTATGTTGGGTTCGGGTGGTTTTATAGTGCTCGACGAAGATCAGTGTGTGGTGCGTAATACCTATACATTGGCTCGTTTTTACCGTCATGAAAGTTGCGGACAATGTTCCCCCTGCCGCGAAGGAACTGGTTGGATGGAGAAGATACTTTGGAATCTTGAATCCGGCAAAGGCAAAATGAGTGATATCGATTTGTTATGGGATATACAGCGTAAGATCGAAGGCAATACCATTTGTCCTTTGGGAGATGCGGCTGCCTGGCCGGTAGCTGCTGCAATCCGTCATTTTCGTGATGAATTTGAATGGCATGTAAAAAATCCCGGGGAAGCTACAAGCCGTAATTTTGGATTGGCACATTATGCTGATCCGTTGGAAATAGCAGTGTAAAATAAATAACTTTTGGGAGATATAAAAACCATAGAAATCAACAATTTTAAATCTATCCGGCACCTGAAAATGGAAGGTTGTCGAAGGATAAATTTGTTAATAGGTCCTCCAAATGTTGGGAAAAGCAACATATTAGAAGGATTGAGTTGCTATGCGTTTGCAGCATCAAACTTTCATTCGGATCGTTCGGTTAAAAGCCTTTTCCGTTTAGAAATTCTCCCACATCTATTCCATAACCTTGATATAAGAAAACCATTCAATATTGATTTGAATGAGGTACGTTTAAAAGGTACCTATACAAAAGGACCCGAATATGCAGATAGCAAGGATGTTCATGGTCACCGTGATGAGGGTTTAAAGATTGATTGTAGCGAAAAAGATAACTCGCAGATAGATGCAAATATTTTTTCTTATTTCGTAAATAAGGATCTGGCAGCAAGTAATTTGTATTTTAATCCCTCTAAATTTAAAGAACCAAATCTCTATAATTTTCCTTTGGGTAATATCTGTAAATATATTTACAATAACGAAAAGGTAGGTAAAAAAGGAAATGAATACCTTGATCTTACTTCACCTTTTGGTGACAATCTGTATTCCTTTCTCCGTTACAATGATGAGCTGAAAAGGGAATTGGGGATTCTTTTAAATACGTACAATTTAGAGTTGATATTTGATGAATCCTCAGGAATGATGAAAGTTCTTAAACATACTGAAGAGGGCACAAGATCTTTAATTCCTTTCGACTTACTTGCTGATACAATAAAGAGGTTGTTTTTTTATAAAGCGGCGATTGCGGGCAATCAAAAGGCCGTTTTACTTTTTGAGGAGCCTGAAGCGCATTCTTTTCCACCTTATATATCGAAATTAGTAAGTGATATAATATTTGATAAAAATGAAAACCAGTATTTTATTGCAACACATAGTCCTTATGTATTAAATGACTTTATGGAAAATGCTATGGAGGATTTGGCTGTTTTTATTGTGAATCAAAACAAAGGAGCTACTATGTCTGCCCATTCTTTAAGTAAAGAGGAATTACATGAAGCGTATCAGTATGGGTATGATTTTTTCATGAATATGGAAAATTTCAGACCAGAAAATGAAACTTATGCCTGAAAATTTTGAAAAATGGTATAAGCATTTTGTGCCCGAATGTTATTTTGACACAGTATTGATAAAAATGCTTCTTGAAACAGATAAGAATGTACTGCATAAAAAAGGATGTAATAATGTTATAAATGAATTGCGAAAAGGAACATTAAGAGATAGTTTTGCAGTTGCTATAATTGATAAGGATAAAAAAGAAATTGATTATTTGAAAGATTGTAATGTTATAAGTGATGAAGGTTGTTTTTTGCTTTGGAAGCATATGAATAAACCTCATTTTATTTTTCAGTTGGTTCCACCTTTAGAAAAATGGATAATTTTTATTTTAGAGGAAATTAAAATCGATATTGCTTCTTTTGATTTGCCGGCGAATTATAAGGAACTAAAAAGAGTTATAAAATTTGAAATTGATTCGGAGCGAAATGAAAAATTAAAAAGGTTAATTTCTACTATAGTTAGTGAATCAGAGAGTGTAAAAAAACTTAAAAGATCATTAATCTATCTAAAAGTAAAGAATTACCAATTTGACGTAAATGAACTAAAAAATGTCTGACGCACCATTATTTAAAGTAACCATTGATAATATTACGGTAGAAGTACCGGCCGGTACCTCGGTGTTACAGGCTGCCCGTAAAATTGGTGGGGAAGTGGCCCCTCCGGCTATGTGTTTTTATTCTAAACTCGAAGGCAGTGGTGGAAAGTGCCGCACCTGTTTGGTTGAGGTGAGCAAAGGTTCTGAAAAAGATCCGCGCCCCATGCCCAAGTTGGTGGCAAGCTGCCGTACCACGGTTATGGATGGCATGGAGGTGAAAAACATTACAAGTCCTAAGGTACTTGATGCCAGGGCAGGTGTGGTGGAGTTTTTGTTACTCAACCATCCGCTCGATTGCCCTATCTGCGATCAGGCCGGAGAGTGTCATCTGCAGGATCTGAGTTATGAGCATGGTGCCGTGGGCACCCGTTACGAATTTCAGCGCCGGACCTTCAAAAAGCATGATTTGGGACCTTACATTCAACTTCACATGACAAGGTGTATTCTTTGTTACCGTTGTGTATACGTGGCCGATCAGCTTACCCCAACAAGAGCACACGGCATACTCGATCGGGGAGATCATTCTGAAATTGCTACCATGATTGAAAAAAGCCTGGAAAGCAATTTTATCGGGAACGTTATTGATGTGTGCCCGGTAGGAGCGCTAACGGATAAGACCTTCCGCTTTAAAAACCGGGTTTGGTTTACCAAGCCCATGTATGCTCACCGTGATTGCCCTGATTGTAGTGGAAAAGCAACCGTTTGGCTTCGGGGAGACGAGGTTTTCCGCGTAACAGCGCGCAAGGATGAATGGGGAGAGATAAAAGATACAGAATCCGGAGAGCGTGGCTGGATTTGTAATACCTGTCGTTTTGATAAGAAGAAAGTAACCGATTGGGAAATTGAGGGACTGGCAGAAATATCCCGTCATTCAGTGATTGGTCAGGGAAAATACAAGAATCTCAAAAAACCGGATGAAACCATTCAGAAAGTAATGTCGGGTATCAAACCCCGTTTGCTGATGGATATACATTCGGTAAGTGGTGTTAACGATCCCTCTGTGGACCTGAGCGAAGTAAATGGTCCTGCAACAAGCAAAGTTTTTAATAAATAACCTTTTTTATTCAAGCTGGCATGATTACTGAGTTATTAAATATTGGATTTGACTTTGCGCTTTTCCTCGAAAAATTTCTGCTGATTGTTGTTGTTGTTTCCGTTTCGCTGGGTATAGCTATGTACAGCACCTGGGGCGAACGAAAAGTAGCTGCCGCTCTGCAGGATCGTCCGGGACCCAACCGGGCTGGTTGGTTTGGTTTGCTGCAGCCGGTGGCTGATGCCATCAAGCTGTTTTTTAAAGAAGAAATAATCCCCAACCGTGCCAACAAGATCCTCTTCATACTTGGGCCTGCACTTGCTATGATGGCGGCTTTGATGACAAGTGCTGTGATACCCTGGGGCAACCAACTCGAGATTGGCGGACGAACCATTTCGTTGCAGATTGCCGATATAAATGTGGGTGTGCTTTACGTATTTGCAGTGGTTTCATTGGGTGTTTACGGCGTTATGATCGGAGGTTGGGCCTCCAACAATAAGTTTTCACTGCTTTCAGCCATCCGCGGAGCTTCACAGAATATTTCCTACGAACTCGCTATGGGTCTGAGTATCATTGCCTTGCTTTTTGTAACAGAGTCGCTTAGTCTTCGCGATATCGTGATCAAGCAACAGGAACAGGGCTGGAACTTTTTTTATCAGCCATTGGGTTTCCTCATCTTTATTGTATGTGCCTTTGCCGAATGTAACCGTACCCCTTTTGATCTGCCGGAGGCAGAGAATGAATTGAACTTTGGGTACCATCAGGAATACTCGTCCATGAAACTTGGATTTTATTTGTTTGCAGAATACATTAACATGTTTATGAGTAGTTTGATTATGGCTACTTTATACTTTGGCGGATACGATATTCCCTTTGTGGATGAAAGCACATTGCCGGTGAACGTTGCCGGTATTCTTGGTTTTCTGGCGCTGATGACAAAAGCAATCTTGTTCATCCTGTTTTTTATGTGGGTGCGTTGGACAATTCCAAGATTCCGCTATGATCAATTGATGAATCTTGGCTGGAAGACACTGATTCCCCTCGCATTGATCAACATGATTATCACGGCTGCGGTGATCCTTTATCTGAACAATTAGAGAAATCACAGATATTCCAATGATTTAATTGGAATATCCAAAATAGAAAAATATTTTTGCGACACTTTAGAATAAACAACAGCGCAAAAGATTCTACAAAATCATAAAATCGCTGTCCTATTATGCAACTAACCAACAAAGCGAAGGCGGTAGACAGAAGTCCCATGACGATATGGGAGAAGATGTATCTGCCTGCAATTGTCAAAGGGCTTGGAATTACTTTCAGCCATTTATTTAAGAAGAATCCGACCATTCAGTATCCGGAGCAAAAACGCAGTTTCAGCGAGGTTTTTCGGGGATTGCATGTGTTGAACCGCGACGAAGAAGGTCGGGAAAGATGCACTGCCTGCGGGCTTTGTGCCGTTTCCTGTCCTGCAGAAGCCATTACTATGGAAGGTGCCGAACGTCAGGAAGGAGAAGAGCATTTGTACCGGGAGGAGAAATATGCAGCCAAATACGAGATCAACATGCTGCGCTGCATTTTCTGCGGATTGTGTGAAGAAGCTTGTCCAAAGGATGCTATCTATTTGTCAGAAACCTTTGCACCGGCCAATTATCAGCGGAAGGGTTTCATTTATGATAAAGAAGATTTACTGATTCCTGATCCCAAAACAGATCCTGAAGGCTACGAGAAAGCAGCCGCGGGTCGGGTAAGGGTGGGAGTTTCTACCGGTGTTTAGAGTGTATTCGAATATTTTTTGGTCTATTAACCTTTATTATAAGCTGAACCGTTCGGCATGACAACGCAACAAATAATTTTCTGGTTTTTATCGGTGGTCGCTGTATTTAGCGCCATCATGGTTATCACCCGTAAAAACCCTGTTTACAGTGTCCTTTATCTGATCATTACTTTTTTCGCTATTTCGGGGCATTATATATTGCTCAATGCACAATTTTTGGCTATTGTTAATGTGATTGTATATGCAGGAGCCATCATGGTGTTGTTCCTGTTTGTGCTGATGTTAATGAACCTGAATAAGGAAAGTGAGCCTCAGAAGAATAAGTATATGCTTTGGAGCGGGGCAATAGCCGGTGGTATGCTCATGCTTGTTTTAATCGATGCGGTTCGTCCGGAGCAAAAAGTGCAAATTTATGATGGCCTCTCCGGAGGAAATGTAGGGTTGGTAAAAAACCTCGGTACAAAACTGTTCACGGATTACCTCGTGCCCTTTGAGATCAGCAGCATTTTATTTTTGAGCGCCATGATCGGGGCGGTGGTTATTGGAAAGAAAGATTAAGAAAACAGCGACTTTATATGCCTATAGAATACTATACTTTTTTAGCCTGTATTATTTTTGGGATCGGGGTAATCGGGGTACTGACCCGCCGCAATGCCATCATCATCTTTATGTGTATTGAATTAATGCTCAATGCGGTAAATCTGCTGTTGGTAGCATTTTCCAAAATGCATTATGCCAAGGCAGTGGCATCCGGACAGGCGGATGTAATGAGTGCTGCTTCTGAAGGGCAAATATTTGTGTTTTTTATTATGGTGGTCGCTGCTGTAGAGGTGAGTGTCGGACTTGCTATTATCGTAATGATGTACCGAAATACACACAACGTAGATATCAACTACTTAAATAGATTGAAAAATTAATCAATAAAAATTTTCTGCTCCGAAAGGCATCAGTTTTCTAGTTTGAAATACAGATAAATCGGATCAATGAAAACGGGTAACATATGACAACCTATTCTTATTTAATTCCTTTGTTGCCTTTACTGGGTTTTCTTATTAATGGCGTGTTTCGGAATAACCTGAGTAAATCTGCTGTAGGTATTATTGGTAGCGGTGCGGTTTTGGGAGCTTTTATTTTAAGCGTGCTTGTTTTTACGGAAGTAAAGGCGGAACCGACGATCGTTACCCTTTTTGATTTCATCAATGTTGGAAATCTGGCTATCCCTTTCTCTTTTCAGATTGATGCGCTTTCTTCCCTCTTTCTGCTGATCATTACCGGTGTAGGTTTTTTGATACATGTGTACTCTACAGGCTACATGCATGAAGAAGAAAATGCCCACTATGCCCGCTATTTCGCCTACCTCAATCTCTTTGTTTTCAGCATGTTGCTTTTGGTAATGGGTGGCAACTATGTCATCATGTTTATTGGATGGGAAGGGGTTGGTCTTTGTTCTTATTTATTGATCGGCTACTGGTTTAAAAATACAACTTACAATATTGCTGCCAAGAAAGCATTCATTATGAACCGGATCGGAGATCTCGGGGTACTGCTTGCTGTTTTCTGGATGATCCAAAAATTTGGAACGGTAACCTTTGACGGAGATACCGGCGTCTTAGCTCAGGCAGCCTTGCTGGCGGTAAATGATCCTGCCCTCGTGGGCATTACGCTTTTGTTGCTGGTGGGAGCTACCGGAAAAAGTGCTCAAATTCCTTTGTACACCTGGCTGCCCGATGCGATGGCGGGTCCTACTCCGGTATCTGCCCTTATCCATGCGGCTACAATGGTTACTGCGGGTATCTATATGATTGCCCGAAGTAATATTATGTATACGCTGGCGCAAACCACAAGTGGGGTGGTAGCTGTTATTGGTTTGGCAACCGCCATTCTTGCGGCTACTATTGCCTTGCGGCAAAATGACATTAAAAAAGTATTGGCCTATTCAACCGTCAGTCAGCTTGGTTTTATGTTTTTAGCACTGGGTGTTGGCGCCTACGTAGGTGCTGTATTCCATGTAATGACGCATGCTTTCTTTAAAGCGCTTCTGTTCCTTGGTGCTGGTTCGGTGATTCATGGCATGCATCATGAGCAGGATATGCGCAAATATGGAGGGTTGAAGAAATGGATGCCGGTAACCCATTTTACCATGCTGATTGGCTGTTTGGCTATTGCTGGTATTCCTGGTTTTAGCGGCTTCTTTTCAAAAGACGAAATCTTGATGGGTGCCTTTGCAAAGAGTCCGGTCTATTATGCACTCGCCCTTGGTGCTGCCCTGATGACGGCATTTTATATGTTCCGGCTTTATGCCATGACCTTTATGGGTAAGTTTCGTGGAGATGAAAACCATCCTCCGCATGAAAGCCCTGCTTCTATGACCTTTCCTTTGATTGTTTTAGCCATATTGGCCTTTGGCGGTGGGTACCTTGGTATTCCGGCATTGTTTGCTCCTAACGCACATTGGCTCGAACATTTTCTGGAGCCCGTTTTTGCTAAAAGTGTGGCAATTACCAAAGCACATGCTATAGATCACAGTACCGAATGGATATTGATGGGTGTTTCAACCGCACTTATAGTAGGCATAATATTTTTTGCTATCAGCAAATTCAAAAAATACACAGATACAGGTGCTGAAGAAACGGGTTTGGGAAAAGTATTGGCCAACAAATGGTATGTGGATGAACTCTACGATGCCATCGTAGTTCGGCCATTGCTTGGGCTTGGTAATTTCTTCAAGAATGTAATAGAAAAAGCAGGAATTGATAAAGGTGTGAACGGCGTTGGCAAAGGCGTCCTTTACCTGAGTCGTCAGTTCCGTTTGATACAAAGTGGCAATGTGGGCAATTATGTGCTGATGATGGTGGTTGCTATCGTTGGATTTATCTGGTTGGTATACTATCTGAAATTGTAACGATTACCAAAAAGCGAATTTTCCTAAAATAGATAATTTATATATACATGCTCGTTGTTTTATTCATATTGATTCCCTTGCTTGCCGGACTGGGTATTGCCTTTACCCGAAACGAAGGACAGGCTAAAGTTTCATCACTTGGTATCTCGTTGGTGGTGTTGGCCTTAGTGGTTTATGCCATGTATAAGCCAGCTGGTAGTGCATTGACTACCTATTCACAGGTATGGTTGGGAAGTCTCAACAGCAATTTCTCTTTTCAGCTGGACGGGTTAGGGAAAATCACCACCTTGTTGACTGCGGTAAGTTTTCCGCTGATATTTATGGCTACCTGGGGCAATCAATATAAAGATGCTTCACAGTATTATGCCTTGATGTTGCTAACGCAGGCGGGTTTGATGGGCGTCTTTCTTTCAACGGATGCCTTGTTGTTTTATTTCTTCTGGGAACTGGCTCTTATTCCTACTTATTTCCTGGTTAGTAAATGGGGTGGAGAAAGAAGAATCCCGGTTGCTTTTAAGTTTTTCATTTATACGTTTACGGGTTCGGTATTGATGCTGATTGGTATCATCTATCTGTATTACAAAACACCGGATTTGAGTTTTGCCTGGGAAAGTTTTAAGCAGGTGCAATTAACAGTTGTTGAGCAAACCTGGTTCTTCTGGTTTTTCTTTGTGGCTTTTGCCATCAAAATGCCCATCTTTCCTTTTCATACCTGGCAGCCTGATACCTATGAACAAGCGCCAACCGGCACAACCATGGTATTGAGTGGTGTGATGGTGAAAATGGGTTTATTTGGTGTGGCCCGTTGGTTGTTGCCGGTATTCCCGGATATGGCTGTAAAAATGGCTACCCCGGTATTGGTACTGTGTATCATTGGTATGCTTTATGCTTCATTGATTGCCATTCGTCAGGACAGCATCAAGCGTCTGATTGCCTATTCTTCCATAGCACATATCGGTTTAATGTGTGCAGCTTTTTTTGTAAACAACCAATACGGATACGACGGTGCCATTTTGCAGTTGTTCAATCACGGGGTAAACATCATCGGAATGTGGATCGTGGTAGATATTATTGAGCGTCAAACGGGTATCCGTAGTATGAAGGAACTGGGCGGACTGGCTCAAAAAGCTCCCTGGATGGCTGCTTTATTTGTAGTGGTGGCATTGGCTAATATTGCGCTTCCTTTGACGAATGCCTTTGTGGGTGAATTCCTGATGTTCAATGGTTTGTTTGAATACAATATGTGGTTTGCAGTACTTGCGGGCATTAGCATCATCCTTGCTGCGGTTTATACACTCGGTATGATACAGAAGGTGTTTTACGGAGCAGAGGTTAGTCAGCCGGCAATCAAGGATCTGAGCAAGGCTGAGGCGCTCGCAATGCTTACTATCATTGCGCTGATACTGATTGTGGGTGTTTATCCCGGACCGATGATGAAACTGGGACAACAAGGTATGGAAGCTGTTCAAATGGCTATGATGCCCTGATAATAACGGAATGATTTTTTATTAGAATATTTTGACTGAAATACAATTATGAACCTTATTTTATTTGCAGGCTTACTGGGTGTTATTATGATGATTGCCGGGTTGCTGGTAAAAAATAACCGCACCATAACCTATATGGCAATTGCGGGGATTACCGCATTATTCCTGCTAAATATGGTCGAAATGAGCAATGGTCCACTGGTGAATTTGCCGGTAAAGGACATGCTCGTTACCTCTAAATTCGGTTTATTGATGAATGCCATTATGTTGATGGCTACTTTACTGTATTTCATCGTTTGTGGCCGTCACATCGAGATGGTTGGTAAACACGTTCCTGAATATTATGCATTGATCTTCTTTGTGTTGGTAGGGGCTGGATTAGCCACTAGTTTCAACAACTTACTGATGTTGTTTCTTGGCATCGAAATCATTTCAATTCCTTTATACATTCTCACAGGTTCCGATAAGCGTAATTTAAAAAGCAATGAAGCTTCGTTGAAGTACTTCCTGATGGGAGCCTTCTCCACCGGGGTAATGCTATTGGGTATTGCCTTTATTTATGGCGGCACCGGAAGTATTGCCATTTCAAAAATCAGTGTTCCGGAATCCCCATTAAGCCTGCACCTTATTACCGGGGTTTTATTGCTCCTTCTTAGTATGGCATTTAAGGTGAGTGCAGTTCCCTTTCATTTCTGGACACCCGATGTATACGATGGAGCCCCCACTGTATTTACAGCCTTTATGGCCACTATTGTAAAAGTGGCGGCCTTTGCTGCATTTATTCATTTGTTTGCAGGTGCTACGGGTATCTTCCCAAGTCAAAAATGGAAACTGGTAATATCTGTCATCATTGCGCTGACCCTTGTGGTAGGTAATATTACGGCAGTTTTTCAGCAAAGTGTAAAACGTATGCTGGCTTATTCTTCCATAGCACAGGCCGGGTTTATGATGTTTGCTGTTTTTTCTTACAACTACATCTCCACAGAAGGGATCCTGATCTATGCCGCAGCCTATTGTTTTGCAACTATCGGCCTTTTTGCCGTTTTGCTAAAAATGGAGGATTATACTTTCAATGGCTTTAATGGGCTGGCTAAAAAGCAGCCTGCGCTTGCTGCCCTGTCTGCTGTGTTTCTTTTAAGCCTTGCTGGTATTCCGCTCACAGCCGGATTTTTTGGTAAATATTATATGATAGCCTCGGCACTCAATAACGGTGGTAGTTATCTTTGGTTGGTTATTCTGGCCATGATTTGTGCTGCTATCAGCGTCTTTTATTATTTCCGGGTTATTCAGGCGATGTATTTCAAAGAAGCCTCTTCCGAATCGGGTGAAATCCTTCCGGCCACCCTGGCCTTCAAATATGGTTTGTTTGTGCTGGCCATATTTACTATTGCTATCGGGGTAATGCCACAATTGCTTTTGCAGTATCTGTATTTCTAGGTTCGTCAGGGGCTCATCCTGTATACTATCCGTTTATCTAATTCCCTTCCCGCAGAATGCATAGGTATGGTGTATTTTTGCACCATGCAAATAAGCGATCTTTTCGTTTTGGCCTGGAATACCATCAAATCCAACAGGCTTCGTACGGGTATTACTGTAGCTATTATTGCGCTTGGAATCATGGCCTTGGTCGGTATCATCACCGCTATTCAGGCTATGAATCAGAGCTTGCGCGAAAGTTTCAGCACGATGGGAGCCAATTCCTTCAATATCCGGTTTAAGGATCGTAATTTTTTTCTGGGGAGAAATAATGGTGGG
Source organism: Chitinophagaceae bacterium (assembly GCA_041739485.1). Taxonomy (GTDB): domain Bacteria; phylum Bacteroidota; class Bacteroidia; order Chitinophagales; family Chitinophagaceae; genus Phnomibacter. The sequence continues at coordinate 6,053 of JBGSNV010000069.1, read as the reverse complement.
GTTGAAAAAACCAAAAAGGGAAGCGAAAAAAAGGAACGTAAATCGAGCGCAGGCAGGGTGATTACCTATCAGGAAGCATTGGCCTTTAAAAAACAATTTGACTTTCCGGCTACTGTGAGTATTTCACTGAGAGGTGGGTTTGCAGAGACCGTTCAATACATTACGGAAGGGCGTACCAACAAAACCAACCCCAATGTAAGTATGCAGGGTGGGGATGAGAACTATCTCGAATTAAACGGATATAAACTTGCTGCCGGTCGTAATTTTAGTATGCTCGATGTGCAAACCGGTCGCAATGTGGTCGTTATTGGAAATGAAGTACTTAAAAAATGTTTTGCCGGCGATGCATTCTTTGCCCTGGAGAAAATAGTAAAAATCAGCGGGTTGCCCTATCGGGTAATCGGTGTTCTTGATGAAAAAGGGGCGAGTGCCTTTTTGAACCTCGATAATGTAGTCATTACTTCTTACAATAATATCCGCCGGAGTGCAAGTGCCGGTAATACCTATAGTATTGGCGTAAATGTAAGCGATCCTACCTTGCTCGAAGATGCGGTTGGGCAGGCCACTGGTCTTTTCCGCAACATCCGGAAGCTGGATGTACAGGAAACGGAGAACTTTGCTATTGATAAAAGCGATGCTATTGCGGAACAGTTTATCGGATTTTTAGCTGGTATTTCGGGTTCTGCAGCCGCTATTGGTATGATTACGTTGATTGGAGCCGCTATTGGCCTCATGAACATCATGCTTGTAGCCGTAACGGAACGTACAAAAGAAGTAGGGCTCAGCAAGGCATTGGGAGCCACTTCTGTAAACATTAAGCGTCAGTTTCTCTACGAATCTATCATCATTAGCTTGCTCGGCGCTTTATTTGGAATTATTTTGGGGGTCATCGTCGGTAACTTTTTTGCAATATACCTTGAAACCGGTTTTGTTCTTCCCTGGAAATGGGTGATTGGTGGGGTAGTCATCTGTTTTTTAACCGGCCTCATTGCAGGGTTATATCCGGCAAGTAAGGCGGCCAAACTCGATCCAATCGTAGCCCTTCGATATGAGTAAAACCAAACCCTGTTATAAATGAATCCGTAAAAAGGCTACAACCCTTGGCAATAAATCTGTAACGGCGGCCGGGGACAATTCATGTCCTTCGTTTGGATATTCGAGATAAGTGTGGGTAACACCTGCATTTACAAGATTTGTACGCAGGGTAAAAGCGTTTGAAATCGGAACAAACGTATCATTGGTTCCATAAGCCATAAAAGTAGGAGGAACTGTAGCACTTACTTGCAATGCAGGACTAGCGGTCCGGTGCAGATTGGGGTCTTCACTCCATGTTTTACCGAGAAAGTTATTGGCTACAATCTGAAAAAGAGGACTTGAGGTATACGTGGGATCCGAGAAATCAGTAGGCCCAACAATAGAGACCACTGTCCGGATGCGGTTAGCATTATCGTATGAGTATGAATAAAGCAAACCAAGATGGGCTCCGGCACTTACACCGACAATACCCACATTGGGTCCAACATTCCATATACCTGACTGATTGGTAATAAAATCTACAATAAGACCTATATCATTCATTTGTGCGGGAAACTGCGTAGCCGGAGTTCCGTTTGCCAACGTATAGTTCATATTCACAATGGCTACTTCCGGTAGCTGTGCTCTAAGCAGTGCGATATATCCATTGATATCCGTCTTATCTCCCTCAGTCCAACTGCCCCCGTGCAACATGATCAATACTTTGGTACTGTTGTTCCTGTTTGCTGGTAAATAAACATCCGCAACCTGCCGGGCACCATTACCATATCTCTGATTTTCCAGCGTAACGGCGATATTCGGGCTGAGTCCATTGTCTTCAGCACTATATTCTTTAGAGCATCCGGTTACGGTAAAAATCATCACCAATCCTATCCAAAATGCTCTTTTGCTCATCTTCAAAAACTTTGTCATATTGTAAACTTAACGTTTGAACCTTTAATTTGATTGTGAAGTAAAAAAAAGAGGTCGGTATCCAGATGGATTCCGACCTCTTTTTAGCAACAATTTCTCAATTATTTTGGCTCAAGAGCCATTTTAATACGATCCTGCAAATCCATCAGGTGGTTTTTGCTGGCTGCATCTGTCATAGTCGGCATTGCGGTTTTGATAGCGCTTTGTAAACTTCTCAATTGAGCCTTGGCAATACTCAAACCATCTCCGGTGCTGCTGATGCTTGGTCCGCGGAACTGTGCGGGCAACTGTGGACCGGAACTTGTTGGTGGTTGTACAATGCTGATTACTCTTTCAGCAAAACTTTTCTGCAATTGTCTGCGATAAACATCAATGGGAGCCTTTGTTTTCAGCTCGCTGAAAATACCGTTTCTAAGATCATCCATCATTTCAGTAGCCGTGTAAGCGGTTTTTCCTAACTCAATCTCTGCTTTCAAAAGATTATTTACGGTAGATGCACTGATGAGGCTACCAAGTGCCCGGTTTTGCAATCCGCCAATAACAGTCATTGGCTCTGCAGTAGTCAGCTCATTGATATTTTTCTGAATAACCCATGTCGGGGTTTTAAAAACATTGCTTTGCAACCAATCCATAGCTTCCTTTTGACGTGCTTTGGCAGTGTATTGAAATACGGGTCCTGCTTGTTCCTGACGCTTAGGTGTACGCTCAATACCGCCGATATTATTGGAAACATGACCGATATAACGACCAAACTGACCCATGATTTGATTGTACATTTCACTCAAACCACCATAATCTTCATGTTCGGTTTTTGTATATTCAGGCAATTTTGGAAGAATTCTTTGCAGATTCTTAAGTCCGTAAGAACTTGCTTTCATGGAATTGTCTCCAAGATCTTCTGTTTGATTTCTCGGATCGTCCCGGTTGCTTTCACCGTCACCCCAGAATAATCGCGGATTTTTCAGATTATTGATGGTCCAGGTATTCAGCATAGCAAGTTCGGCTTCGGGTGACTTGTAGTCCGGGAAAAGGCGGTAACCCCATTCAATAGCCCATTTGTCATAGTCTCCAATCCGTGGGAAAAGCCCTTTCTGACTGATATTATCTTCGGGCTGCGCTACATAGTTAAAGCGTGCATAATCCATAATAGATGGGGTATGACCATTGGCTTCAACAAAGGCTTTGTCACGAAGTTTTTCTACAGGAACCGTGCTTGAAGAACCGAAGTTGTGACGCAGGCCGAGGGTATGTCCCACTTCATGGCTGCTTACAAACCGGATCAATTGTCCCATCAATTCATCATCAAGCACCATTTTGCGGGATGAAGGATCCACTGCTGCCGTTTGAACCATGTACCAGTTGCGCAAAAGACTCATTACATTATGGTACCAGTTGATATGCGTTTCCATAATCTCACCACTTCTTGGGTCGATGATGCTTGGTCCGGATGCATTGGCAATAGGCGAAGGCTTATAAACAATGGCATTGTGGCTTGCATCTTCGAGGCTCCAGGTGCTGTCCTGATCTTTGGTAGGGGCTTCTTTAGCAATAATTGCATTTTTGAAACCAGCTTTTTCGAAGGCAATAGACCAGTCATTCACACCCATAATCAGGTAAGGAACCCATTTTTTGGGGGTGGTTGGGTCTATATAGTATACAATAGGCTTTACCGGTTCTACCAGTTCTCCTCTTTTGTACCTTTCCATATCTTCAGGCTTAGGCTCCAATCGGAAGCGCTTGATGTACCGGATGGTTTCAACGCCTTGTGGATTGCGGTCGAAATCTGTGATGGCCTGTGAGGTAAAATATCCCACACGATCATCAAACAAACGGGCCTGTAATGGCTTTTCAGGCAATAATACGAGAGAAGTATTCAGTTCAACGGTTGCCGGCTCGCCACCGCCGGAAGGTGCACCCGGGAAGCTAGAGGGCGCTGAACGGGTATAGGTTTTCACAGTACGGATCTCAATATTTCCAGAAAAGGCCTTCACCCCTTCGGTGTAAGAACGGTCTTTTTGCTGACCACTCAATCCAAAGCCTCTTTTTGCCCGGGAATCAAAAAAGAAAACATCGTTATCTCCGCTCAGGAAATCGGTCATGTCAATAATGACGCCTGTTGCAGAGTCTTTGGCATAGGCTTTAATATCAAATGCTGCTGCAATGGGCTGCAAATTGCTGTTTTCCACATTCAGGTACATGCCACCGGAGCTGTCCACGCTTTTTTCAAGAATGCTGATGGATTTCAAAAAAACGTTATCATTAGGTCCTGCTTCAAAACGGATCACATTTTGATTAATATCGTCTCCGGCATAGCCACCGCCGCCGGTGCGGAATCCTGCACCGCTCTTTGAAATACGGGTAACGGTAAGAATGTCTCTTCCCATCATTTTATAGGGGATCTCGAAATAATACTTTCCCTCCGACTCGTATACATTAAACATGCCCATTTGAGCAGTGGCCTTGCTACCCACAAACTCTTTGAAAGATTTTGGGCCTTTGGATGGCTTTGCCGGAGCCGCTTTCGGTTTGGTTGTATCTGCTGATACCACCGGTTTGGCAGGTGTTTCAGTCCTGCGCTGTGCATCCGCAGTTGAGAAACACACCCCTGCAAATGCAAGGGATAAGACAAGTCGTGTTGTTTTTAACATTGATTCTGTTTTTTGAATGAAAATCTTAATTTTTAAGCAGTTTTATGGAAAAGGGGACAATATAAATCAGAAGGCTTAACCGGAATTCTTTTGTACAGCAAAAATCAGGTCAGAATCTGAAATTTCTTATAAGTGGACGAGAATTTGGTTGAACGGCACCTGAAACATAATATATAACCACATTGGAAGGCATTCCATTAAAAACCCTTTGCCTGAGCAGCATAATTTTTATCAAAAACATTTTTTTTTAGAAAAAACGATAATGAATACCTTACCATCTTAAATATTCCCTAATTTGCCCCCATAAAAATAAAAGAGGCCGTATAGGGAAAAAGATAAAAATTCTTTACCATTGCGGTTTATTTTAATCTTTCACAACAAAACGAAGTTTTTTCACTAAAAAACGACAATCATGGCAGAAAACAAACCTACTGCAACCGTGGCAAAAGCCGCAACATCCGTTCAACCCAAAAAAGAAGGCAATAGTATAAGTTGGATTGCGCCTGTTGCCTGCGTAATCGCCGGTTATGCAATCTGGCGTTTTCTTTTGGGTAACCCAAGTAATTTTGAGCGCCCTTATGTAGAAGGTGGACCCACCTCATTTTGGCCAGCTCACGAAGGTCCTTTAAATGCATTCGTACGTATGTACGAAGGAGGGATCATTGTTCCGCTTCTTATCGGTTTATTTTTGATGACCCTTACATTTGCCGTCGAAAGAGCACTTACTATTGGTAAGGCTACCGGAAAGGGAAGTATTGCTGAATTTGTACGCAAAGTGCAGTATCATCTTGCCAACAAGAATATTTCAGCCGCTATCAGCGAGTGCGATAAGCAAAAAGGAAGTGTAGGTAATGTAATGAAGGCTGGTCTTCGCAAGTACGAAGAAATGACCACCAATTCCGAATTGGGTACCGATCAGAAGATCATCGCTATTCAGAAAGAAGTAGAAGAAGCTACTTCACTTGAATTGCCTATGCTGGAAAAGAATCTGGTATTCCTTTCTACCATTACTTCTTTGGCAACCCTCGTTGCCCTGTTGGGTACGGTTATGGGTATGATTAAGGCGTTTGCCTCTCTGGGAGATGAAGGTGGATCCCAAGCAGCACAAAGTCTGGCTGTCGGTATTTCGGAGGCTTTGTACAATACAGCCTTGGGAATTGGTACCTCTGCTGTCGCACTTATTTTTTACAACGTATTTACTACCCGTATTGATGCAATCACCTATGGTATTGATGAGTCTGGCTTTACCCTGACCCAAAGCTTTGGTTCTTTGTATAAGTAAATTTAAAAAAGGGGTTCTTTTTTTATGGAAACCTTTCTAAAATGAATCCTATCAACTAACTGAAATAAATAGATACTATGGGTAGAGGAAAACTGGCGAGGAAAAGTACCTGGGTAGACATGACAGCCTTCTGCGATGTGGGTTTTCTGCTGCTTGCGTTCTTTATCCTTACTACA
>JBGSNV010000032.1:0-11252 GCA_041739485.1 Chitinophagaceae bacterium | reverse complement strand
GGCCATTTCAACCACTTTCATAATGCGTAGCTTATCCTTTGCAGAGATAAAAAGAATAGGCACATCATTGAAAGGAGCTAAACTCTCCTTGAGTTCCCGTTCGTAATCGCGGGCAGTATTGGTTTGCTTTTCAACAAGATCCCACTTATTGATAATAACGACAATACCCTTGCCTTTTTTGGCGGCAAGACTGAAAATATTCAGATCCTGCGCTGTTATCCCCTTTTCCGCATCAAGCAACAATAAACAAATATCCGCTTCATCCATAGCTTTAATAGCTCGGATGACAGAATAGAACTCGAGATCTTCGTGTACTTTCTTCTTTTTACGGATACCGGCGGTATCTATGAGCATAAACTCTTTGTCAAAAAGGTTGTAGTGGGTGTGGATGGTATCTCTTGTGGTACCGGCTATAGTACTTACAATGGTACGCTCTTCACCAATCAGGGCATTCAACAGGCTGCTTTTCCCCACATTGGGTTGCCCCATGATGGCAAATTTTGGCAGGGCATCTTTGGCAAGGGTATCATCAGATTCCTCTGCCCGGATAATCGCTGCCAAACCGTCGAGTAACTCCCCTACTCCGGTGCCACTCAGACTGCTTACAAAAAAGGTATTTTCAATACCGAGACTATAGAACTCATTGGCGTCAAGCTGACGGGCGTAGTTATCTACTTTATTTACTGCCAGAAAAACCGGCTTGGTAGTACGACGCAGCAAATCACCCATTGCTTCGTCGAGGCTTGTAACCCCGGTAGTAACATCCACCAGAAAAATTAAAGCATTGGCTTCTTCTACCGCAACCTTTACCTGAATGGCTATTTCACGTTCAAAAACATCTTCACTATCCGGTACAAAACCACCGGTATCAATAATATTGAAGGATTTACCGGTCCAGTCGGCAACCCCATATTGCCGATCACGGGTCACACCGCTCTGATCGTCCACAATGGCTTTACGCTGCTCGAGCAGGCGATTGAAAAAAGTACTTTTACCCACGTTAGGGCGTCCTACAATAGCTACGGTAAACATATAACTGACTTAAATATTATTCTATTTTTATAATTGATATCCGGACCTGTTGTCCTATTGATATCCGTATTCCCTTAATTTTAATTCATCATCCCGCCATTTGGGTCGAACCTTCACAAACAATTCCAGAAACACTTTTTGCCCCAGAAATTTTTCAATTTCCAGTCTTGCTTCTGTTCCCAGTTTTTTGATCATTTTACCTTTTTCGCCAATGACAATAAACTTCTGCGTTTCCCGGTGCACAATAATGTCGGCCTGTATTTTTATCAGCGTTGTTTTTTCCTTAAACTCCTGCACAAGTACGGCAGTCTGATAAGGTACTTCTTCGTGAAATATTTCGAAAATCTTCTCCCGGATAAGCTCGCTTACAAAAAACTTGGTAGGCAGGTCGCTCATATCTTCAGGATCGAAAAATGGCATACCGGCTGGCAAAAATTGTAGAATTTTTTCGATCAGACCATCTAAACCAAGCCCCTGCGCGGCTGACAAGGCAATTACTTCCTTTGCATAAGGTTTCTCCTTAAAAAAACCTACCGCCTCTTTTGCAATATTGGGTTTTACGGCATCCACCTTGTTACAAACAACAATAGCTGGAACCTTTAACCGAAGCGAAGCAAACAGGTCATCGGCCTCAAAAAGATCGGTATCAGTAAGATCGTAAAGCAGCAAAGCGATATCCGCATCTTCGAGCGCATTTTTTACCTGATGCATCATTTTCTGATGCAATTTGTATTTCGGCTCAATAATGCCCGGCGTATCGCTGAAGACGATTTGATAATTATCGTTATTTAAAAACGCTTTGATGCGATGACGGGTGGTTTGGACCTTGTGGCTGACAATGGCCATTTTCTCTCCCACAAGCGCATTGAGGAGGGTACTTTTCCCAGCATTGGGCTTGCCAAAAAGGGCAACAAAACCAGATTGAAAATCGGACTGCATAGAGGTAATCGTGGTGACAGTGAAAAAACTGCCCTTTTTAAGCAAAGCGGAATTATTTGCTTATGCGCTGCAAAGATAGGGACTTTAGCCTTAGCCCTTGCAATTGGGCCTATGCAGCACAAGTCAGCTCTTGATAACGCTGGCATAACAAGATATTTGAATTACACACTTCGTAATTTCTTAACACTGTTTTCCATACAAAAAAGGAAACTTACTTTGCAGATCTGTCATTTTTCCTATGCAAAAAATCTATGCTTACATAAAACTTCCGATCCTTTTTGAGGCTTACCGCTTGCAACAAGCCATCCAATTATTAGCGGCAGAAGCATGGAATCTTCATTTTCAGGAAAAACATTATAACGGGAATTGGAAATCGCTTGCCTTACGAAGTCCAAAGGGAGACCCCTCCAACCCCTTTTTGATAGCAGAATTTGCCGGCGATTACGGGGATACGCCCCTTTTGCATTCGACCCCATATTTGCAGGATGTGTTGCAACAATTTAAGTGTCCGCTTTTATCGGTGCGCCTTTTAAAACTCGAAGCAGGTGCACAGGTCCATGAGCACAAAGACGCTGACCTCTGTTTTGAATCTGGGCAAGTACGGCTGCATATACCAGTACAAACCCATGATAAAGTGCGCTTTTGGCTGCAGGGAGAACCCGTCATTATGAATACGGGAGAGTGTTGGTATATCAATGTGAATTTGCCACATGCGTTGGCCAACGAAGGCGAAACAGACAGAATACATCTTGTAATAGATGCCGAAGTAAATGATTGGTTGAAAGACCTGTTTGAAAATGCCGACCCAAAATATGTTAAAACAATTGAGCCTCCTCAAGCTCATTCCATAGCTGAACAGATGGAAATTATTGCCAACCTGAAAGCATTAAATCTACCCGCAGCTACTGAACTTGCCATAGAGATGGAAAAAACAGTAACTGTTTCAGAAAATAAGAGGCTACCTCTTCCCCATAAGGCTAAAAACTGATTTATACGAAAAATTCAGGCGGTAGCCCGTTCACTTAAATATTCAGTCGTTTGGTTTTTCAAAGACAAGAGCATAAGTCAGGGGGATTTTCTGCTCCATTTTTTCAATAAAATACTTTCCAGGTGCTCCTTCTTTCATTCCGGAAAAACAGTTGTATGGAGAGTAGTCGAATTCTTCAAAATGCTTTAGTTTTAGGGATTGTTTCAACAGACTGTTCACCACTTCCGCAAGCCCGTGGTTCCATCCTATGGATTGGGTTTCAATCGATGAATCTTTGTCGCCATACGTTCCCGTTTCCGTTTCTATTATTGGCTCATCCTTAAAGTATTTGTAGGCCACTTTTTCAAAATCATTGTCGTACATCCATACTACCGGATGAAATTCAACAAACACAAAACGCCCACCCGGCTTAAGATACCTCGATACAACAGATGCCCACCGGTCTATATCGGGCAACCACCCTATTACACCATAAGTGGAAAAAACAAGATCAAAAGAAGCATCAAGTTGCTCGGAAAGCTTGTAGATATCGCAACAAATAAAGGAAGCGAGTACCTGAAGCTGTTTTGAAATAGAAACAGCATGATCAATAGCCACCTCTGAAAAATCAACCCCGGTTACCTGAGCACCCATTCTCGCCATTGAAAGGCTATCCTGTCCAAAATGACACTGCAAATGCAAAACCGTTTTTCCATTTAAATCACCCAATAAGGGCAATTCAATATCCTGCAAACTGGACTTCCCTTTCAAAAAGGCATCCTGTCCGTAAAATTCAGAACCTACATGCACCTGTGTCTTTTTGTTCCATGCTTCCCGGTTAATATCAATATATTCTGCTTCCATTTATGTAAAGATAAAGGTCCTTGAAAACAGGGGAAAGCCGATCTTCCTATTTTATTCTCTCATTGATTGAACATATATTCGGATATCGGGAAGACTAAATGAATCCATTTCTGTAAAAAGACGTCTTATTTAAAAAAACCGAATCACCTTTGTACTGCATGGAGTTGAAGAAACTTATTTTTTTAAGCACCTTATGTATTTATAGTGCGGTACAGGCCCAAACCGGGCAGGAGGTTTTAAAAGCCACCAAAACAACCAATGCACCGGTGATAGATGGAAGACTGTCGGACCCGGTTTGGATGGAAGCAACCCCGGTTCGCAATTTTACCATTTCTCAACCCGAATTTGGAAATCCCTCCAAAGTCCGCTCAGAAGTTCGATTGATTTATACAGATGATGCCGTATATGTGGGTGCCATGCTTTATGATGATCCCAAAAAAATCCGTCGTCAATTGACGGCTCGGGACGGGGACGAACGACAGGATACCGATAAGTTCGGGGTATTGCTTGATACCTATCAGGACCAACAAAACGCATTTTACTTTCTCGTAACAGCTGCCAATGTCCAGTCAGATGTAAGGATTTCTTCGCTGGGTAGCAGTAATGGAGGATCTGATCCCAATTGGGATGCCGTTTGGAATAGCGAAGTGTACATTACTGATTCAGGATGGTCTGTAGAAATGAAAATACCTTACATGTCTTTACGGTTTGCCCCCTCTGAATTGCAGGATTGGGGACTCAATTTTTACCGGTTTACCCGTCGCTATAACGAAAATGCTTACTGGAATACCGTAGACCCCAAAGTGGACGGATTGGTGAACCAAAGCGGAACGCTGCAAGGGTTGGAAAATCTGACACCTCCCTTACGTTTATCTTTTTTACCCTATATAAGTACCGGTTTCCAAACCATTCCAAATAAAGGCGGGAACAATACGACCTGGCTAAGAAACGGGGGAATGGATGTAAAATATGGTGTCAACGAAAGTTTTACGCTTGATATGACGCTGATTCCGGACTTCGGACAAGTTCAAAGCGACAACGTGGTACTGAACCTTTCTCCTTTCGAAGTTCGTTTTGATGAATTCAGGCCCTTCTTTACCGAGGGTACCGAGCTATTCAATAAAGCGGGAATTTTCTATAGTAGAAGAGTAGGTGGCATTCCGGGAGGGTATTTCGAAGCAAGGAAATGGGCAGAAAATAATCAACTCACTCTTGTTAAAAATCCGACGAGTACCCAACTTTACAACGGTATTAAATTTTCCGGAAGAACCAGTAAGAATCTTGGGATCGGGGTCTTCAATGTTGTGACTTCCCCTATGCATGCCGAAGCAAAAGACCTTCAGGGAGATATCCTGAAATTTGAAACAGAACCCTTTGCCAATTATAATATTATCGTTCTCGATCAGGCACTTAAAAACAGATCTTATATCACTTTTACCAATACCAATGTAACACGGAAGGACAATAACCGGAATGGCAATGTTTCGGCACTTGACCTTTCCTTCTTAGACAAAAAGAACCGGTACAATTTTAAAATTCAGCCAAGGGTGAGTATCATTTCCGGTTCAGAAAATTACAACGGCTGGAAGAACAATTTAAGTGTGGGCAAAGTAAGCGGAGCGTGGAAATGGGGCATCTCCAACAGCATAGAAAGCGACACCTATGACCATAATGATCTCGGTATTTTATTAGCCCCCAATAAATTCAACACCGAAGCTTTTGTAAGTTGGGAACAATTTACCCCGAATAAACACTTTAACTATCGACGCTATTGGGTAAATATGGCCTATGAAATGCTCTACAAACCCTTTGTATATGCCACCTATGTATACAATGCACGGTTTCTGCATGTCTTTAAAAACTTTTGGGATATCTCATTAAATTTTGCCGGAAAACCACTCTGGACCGATGATTACTTCGATTTGCGTACTCCGGGAAGGATGGTAAAAAAGACTCCCTATTTTTATTTTGATGTATCGGGCAGTACGGACAGCCGTAAAGCGTTATTTGTAGATTATTCAATTGGATACGCTAATTTTTCCCCTATCGAAAACGATGATTACTGGCGGGTGAGGTTCTCAGGCAGATACCGCTTTAACCCAAAGTTTAGCCTGAGTACCATCACCACCGTTGAAAATGATCTGGCCAATATCGGCTTTTCTCATTTTGCAGGCAACGAACCCATTATCGGAAGAAGAAAGGTACAGAATGTCACCAATATTATAAATGGGATCTATAATTTCAAAGCAAGGATGACTCTGACTGTACGTATGCGCCACTATTGGAGCAATGTAAAATATGCTGCCTTCTACAACGTGAAACCCGATGGATGGTGGACCGACCGGCCTTTTGAGGAAAACCGGGACCGGAACTTTAATGCCTTCAATATAGATGCTTTTTATACCTGGGATTTTATGCCGGGAAGCCGCCTGATTGTTGCGTGGAAAAATGCCATTGGTCCTGAAGTGGATCTCCGGGGAAGCCAATTCAATAAATACATAAATAATTTCGGCAATATGTTTACCAACCCGCACAGCAATGAAATGACCGTGCGGTTTATTTATTTTGTTGATTACAACCGGCTAAGAAAAAAGAAGCCGGATGGAACTTCCTGAGTGCATCCGATTGCAAAAAAAGAGTACAAAAATGTATGCGAAGTGCATCAACCTTCTCTCTTAAACCTATTTAAAAAACATACAAGATTCATTATTTAAAGCATCCACTTCTTAAATCTTTTCCCAAAGTTGAGCCGGTAATTGTTCGAGTTTTCGATTGAAATCATATTGCAGATCTTCATGCATGGTGGCAATTGCCTTGCTAATTTTTTTTCGTTGATTCCAGTAAAGGTTGGCAATTACAGCGTTCCTGTGAAAGGCGGCATCCATTTGCAACATCCGATTACAATAATGAGTAAGCAATTCAATTGTAACGATTTCAGAACCACTGTACTGTATGAATTTAGTAGTCCCCCGAAGAATTTTCCGAAGCGTCTTCTTTACGAAGTAAGCATTCCCTGCATTCATGGCATCGAATTGATCATCCATTTCCTGTTTGATTCCGGCAACATACCCATCGTTGTCATGTGCTTCAAAAAGCAAGTAGGTCAGTAGTTCTTTGTTTTCCTTTTTGAATCTTGAAAGCCGAAGACACAGGTCAATGAGCGCTTCGGAATCCTGATGTGCCAACTCCTGCCTGATTTGATGTATGGAAGCTGTTTGCAAAATAAAATGGATTAAATAAAATGAAAATTGAGAAACTGTTTTACTGATATAATCAGGAGGCCCAACAAACTTTCCGGAAGGACCCTCTACTAAAATAAAGAGGAAATATTGAACAGAGTTTAAAAAAGTGAGGGCATAAAAAAAAGCCCCTAAGGACTTTCTTTTATCAAGTTGCGAAGGTAGGGATCGAACCTACGACCTTCGGGTTATGAGCCCGACGAGCTACCGCTGCTCTACTTCGCGCCGTTTTTAATTGGAGTGCAAAGATAAGGAGTTTCGCTTCATCTCCCAAAGGAATAAAAAAATATTTTCCCAATAAAAGTTTATTGCATTTTTTTAATGGAAGCAGCTCCGGATGCTGCCGCCTGACGTACTGATGGATTACCATAGTATTTAATATCACTCGCCCCACTAGCAACAGCCTTCAGTTCCTCCTTGACGGTAATATAAATATCGCTGGAACCGCTGGCAGAGGCATCGCAAAAATCAGCGATATGCCCTTTTGCTTTTACGTCACTTGCACCGCTTACACTGATTTTTAAATTTTTAGACGAGCCACCAAGATTAAAATCCACGCTCCCACTTCCATTCAGCCGAAGATTTTCAGCAACGACATCCCCCTTAAAATCACTGGCACCACTCATTTCAATTTCGAGATTTTGGGCCCTTAGGGACCCGTCCACATAAAAATTGGTAGAACCCGACATAGAAATCTTTGCAAGATCCGGAGCAGATACATATGCCCGGATGTTTTTTCGGTCATTATAAGTCATAGAAATAGACTTAAGCCCAATGATCAATACTCCGTTTTTTACTTCTGTAATTATTTTGTCACGGGTATTATTATCGGCGGCACTTACAACCACCCGGGTTTCGGTACCCTGACTCATATAAACATCTATGGAACCACTAACCTGAATAGCCGTAAACTTTTCGGTATTCCTGATTTCGGCATTGCCATCTACGACTACTTTTTGCGAAATTCCAGGGAGTGTGCAGGCTAAAATAGCCAAAGTGAGGAGAAAAAATGAGATCTTTTTCATAAATGTGATGTTGATTTTTTAATTGCTTTTTCTGTTATAACTACTTCAAAACGTCCTTCAAATGAGGGATTTTAAACCCTATTGTTATCGGTTGAAAGTCCGGTTTAACAATGATTTACTGGCTTTATATCCTTCTCTGTCGGGTGTTCTGCAAGCGTGTTATATAACCATGAAACGGATACCGGAAAAAATAGTTACAGCAACAGATGATTTATTTTCGATTAAAAACCCTTTAACTTTGCACCTTATTGCCCGGGGTGTTGTAGATGCTTTTGTAAAACACAAGTTACTACGACTGAGAGAGTCCCGTTGAACCTGATCAGGATAATACCTGCGAAGGGAGGCGCACCGCTTAGCTGCATTCTGCGGCATCTGCATGCATTTCGGGCAAATCCAATTTAATTTAAATCAATTGAAAATGTCAATCAGGATTTGTCTTTTTTTATGTCTTTTATTTTGTGGTACCGGGCTATTTGCACAGGCAATCATTCAGGGTAAGGTTCAAATCGCCGACCAATCGGCTGAGGGTGCAACCATTACGCTTTCCGGCCCGGTAAAATGGCAAACCACAACCCGAAGCGATGGTCAGTTTCGTGTAGAAGGTCTTCCTGCAGGAACCTATACCCTCTCCTGCTCTTTTAGCGGATACCAAACAAGCCGGCAGGAATTACAAATTCCCGGAAAAAACGAATCTATCATAATTTCACTAGATCCACTTCCACAATCTTTACAACCCGTTGAAATAAAGGCGTTGCGTGCCGGAGTACTTGCTCCTTTTACTAAAACCAACATCAACAGGGCTTTTATTGAAAAAAACAACCTCGGACAGGATATTCCCTTTTTGCTGAATCAAACCCCGAATGTAGTGGTGAACAGCGATGCCGGGAACGGAATCGGGTACACCGGTATCCGGATCCGGGGAAGTGATGCCACCCGTATCAATATGACCATCAACGGTATTCCATACAATGACCCAGAAAGTCAGGGAACTTTTTTTGTAAACCTGCCCGATTTCAGCTCAAGTGTCTCTTCGGTGCAAATACAGCGGGGTGTAGGTACAAGCAGCAATGGCGCAGGTGCTTTTGGAGCCTCCATGAATTTTAGTACCAACGAATACAACGACAAACCCTATGCAGAACTGAATAACAGCTTTGGTTCTTTCAACAGCTTTAAAAATACCATCCGGGTAGGCTCCGGACTGATCAATAAGCAATTTACCCTCGATGCCCGGTTGAGCCGCATCAGCAGCGATGGGTTTATAGATCGTGCCTCCACCAATTTGCTTGGTGCTTACCTGAGTGGCGCCTGGTATCTTCCCAAAAGCACCTTGCGTTTTAATGCGATCCTCGGAAAAGAAAAAACCTATCAGTCCTGGTATGGTATATCTGAGGCAGACCTTAAAAACAACCGGACTTTTAACTCAGCAGGAACCGCTAAACCGGGAACACCCTACGAAAATGAAGCTGACAATTATAAGCAAAATCATTATCAGCTTTTCTACAATACAAGCATTACCAACCGGTTGCAATTCAACACAGCATTGTACCTTACCACCGGGCAAGGTTATTACGAGCAATACCGTGCCGATGAAGACCCGGCAGATTATGGCATCAACGTTAACACGACCACCGACCTCATTCGTCAACTCTGGCTAAAGAATAAGATGTATGGACAAATCTTTAGCCTGCAATACAAAACGCCTAAAGATGAAATTTCTTTAGGTGGTGGATGGAGCCGCTATCCCGGTCAGCATTTTGGCAAAGTGGTTCGCAGCATCAATCAGCCTTTACCCACCCCGTTTACCTGGTATGATTTTGATGCTCTGAAAACCGATATCAACCTGTATGCCAAATGGCAGCGCCAACTCAGCGATCATTGGTTTGCCTTTTCTGATCTTCAATACCGGCATGTAAACTATACTATTGAAGGATTTAGGAACAATCCGGAAATCAGAACCAACCAAACCTGGAATTTTGTAAATCCAAAAGCAGGAGTAACTTATAAAAATGGAAACTGGATGGCTTATGGAAGCTATGCACTCGCCAACAAAGAACCCAACCGGGATGATTTTGAAGCCGGTGCGGGTGAAATTCCTAAAAGAGAACAATTGCACAATGTGGAACTTGGTGTACAGCGAAGCGAAGTTGTTCCCGGATTACAACTTGCAGCCAATGCCTATCTGATGTATTACCGCGATCAGTTAGTACTTACCGGGCGCATCAACGATGTAGGTGCTTATGTTAGAACCAATATTCCCGAAAGCTACAGGTTGGGTATCGAACTGCAGGCGCGGTACAAAAAAGGGAAAACAAGTATGGATTATAATCTATCGCTCAGCGATAACCGCATTATTGATTATACGGGATACTACGATGATTATGACAATGGTGGTCAGCTTGTAAAAAATTATGGCAACAGTCCACTCTCCTTTTCACCGGGGATTGTACAACAGGCCACGATCGATTATCAGTCTGGAAAGAGAACCGTTTTCACGCTTTTGAATAAGCATGTCGGCAGACAATATCTCGATAATTCCGGAGAAAAATCACGCAGTCTCGACCCGTATTTTGTCAATGATTTCCGCATAGCATACGATGTTCCGGTAAAGAAACTGGCTAAGCAGGTAAAACTTATTTTGCAAGTAAATAACTTTACCGACCGTAAGTACGAGCCAAACGGCTATACGTTCAGCTATGTGGCAGGCGGTGAGTTTACCACTGAAAACTTTTACTACCCCATGGCAGGTATCAACTACCTGTTTGCCGTCAACATTTCCCTGTAAAAGGAAAAATCATCGTTCTGGCGATCATCAAAATACGGGTTTATTGCCCGTATTTTGATGTCCAGTCGAGCATACCGCCGGACAGATTTACTACATTTTTAAACCCAACCATTTCGAGAATGTTGCCCGCAATTCCGCTGCGATTACCACTGCGGCAATAAATAATTACTTCTTCGTCCTTCAGATCTTCAATAGCATCAAATTGCATGGCCTGAATTTCTCCGAGTTTTTGATGGATACCGCCGATATTGAACTCAGTGCGTTCATAATCTTCCCGAACATCCACAAGGTTTACTTTTTCTCCCGCATCCATGCGAGCTTTCAGTTGTTCTACTGTCATTTGCTTCATAAGCCCATTTTTATTGCGCCTCTACACCGTAGAGACTGGTTATTATTTGTCCTGT
>JBGSNV010000374.1:0-4747 GCA_041739485.1 Chitinophagaceae bacterium | reverse complement strand
CGGGTGCCATCAAAAAGTTGAACATCTACATTATACAGGTTCAGGTTATCAAGTCTGCCATTCACTTTCCCGCTCAGTTTCATATTGGCTTTTCGAAATCCGGTAAAAACCGGATACTCATAAAGTAAAGGTGCCACCGTTAGGAGATCCTTGTGGCTTATCGTTGTATTTTTAAGATTGGCATCTATCAGCAAAGCACCCGGATTGGCAGCTACTGCAGAAGGCGATTCATAACCTACAGCAATCGATTCTTCGATCCGTGTTGTTGGCGTTCGCAAATAAAGATCCTCCATACTAATCCCATGGGTCGTATACGTTAACTTGGTGCGCAGCTCCCTCAAATCAAAGCCGCTTTTTTCAGTCAGATTGCCAGTGAGGATATTGGTCGCTACCGTATCTGCACCCACCACATGAAAGTTTTTGCCTTCAAGATTGATATTTTTAAATAGCATATGACCATAATCCATCCCGATATTGGTGGGTTTCGAGGTTTGATCATCGTAAGCAAAAAGGCCTTGCATAAGCGATAACTTACCAGCATTAACTACCCAATCCTTCGCATTGGGATTGAGGGTGGTGTCGGGAGGATTGGTGGGGGTAAACGCCTGCAGCGCATAGCTGCTGTTGGCAAGGTCAAGGGTACCAAAGCCAATATCCTGTTTAGCAAGGTCGAGCGAGAAGTTTTGAGACTTAAGATTCCCAATATCTGCCTGCATATCCATCCCATCCCCGGCATTTTTATACCGGAATTTGATATCGCCCATCCTTGCAAGACCAATTTTTAGCAGAAATTCAGTTGGGGGTGTATTAAGATCTGCAGGTATTTTTAAAGAGGCAGCACTTGGAGGAGTCATTTTTATATCAGCTATACCTCCAAACCAACTCAGATTTTTCAAATCCAGCAGTATTGGGTCGGTACCGAGGTTTTCAAAATCTGCACGAAGTTGTTCAATCTGATAATGCATGTCAAGGCCATCATATCGGTCAAGAAAATTGATTTTGACACGGTTCATTTTTACCAGCCCTGCCTTTATCTGCATAGGGTTTGTACTACTGTCCGATGTAACGGTGCCAGTTGAATCCGAAAAGGCTTTAATGATATAATCAAAATTGAAGAGTCCGGTATCATTCCGTTGAATATTCACATATACATCCTCCAGCAGCACTTCATTAATAACGAGTCTGTTGCGTAGCAAACCCCACATCTGCAGGTTCACACCCAAGTTTTTGCCATAAATTAAAGTGTCACCTTGTTGATCCTGAAAATAAACCCCTTCCAAAACCAGCATTTTGGGGAAAGTAATCCTGAGGCTTTGAATTGCAACGGGTGTTTGCAAGGTTTCCTGTAGATAGCTGACCGTTTTTTTTCGGGCAAAATTCTGTATCGATGGCACCTGAATAAGCAGAATAAGTGAGGACAGCAATAATAAAACCCCAACAATAATCCATATAATCACCTTGCCGGCTTTTTTTAAAAAACCAGCGGGCTGCTTCTGAGGGGTTGGTATCTTTTTTTCTTCTTCCAAAAACAATTGTTGTTCAATGAATTATCCGAGGTGTCCGAAAAAAACACATCGCCCCAAAAATCGGATAAATTGTTGGGTATTAGGGCAAGTGAATGCAAAGACGCTGATAAAGTTGTAAAAAACCGACTTGATTTAAAGGACATGAGGTGTTTTTTTGTAAAAAAACGTATGCACAGGCTTACTTAAGTTTGGTTTTTATTTCACTCAGCTTTAAAAGGGCTTCTACTGGGGTAAGCCGGTTAATGTCTAACCCATTGAGCGTTTGGCGAATTTCTTCAAATATTTCGCTGTGTGCATCAAAAATGGAAAGCTGCATTTGAGGCCCTGAAACATGTTTCACTTTTTTGGCAAGTTGGGTTTCTTTGGTTCCTTCTGTTTCCTGTCCGTTTTCAACCTGTTTGGTTTCAAGTTGCCCTAATATCTGATTGGCCCGGTCAATCAGCGAAGGTGGCATACCTGCCATCCTTGCAACATGAATGCCAAAGCTGTGCGTACTTCCTCCCGGAGCGAGTTTACGCAGAAATATAATTTTATTGCCGGTTTCCCGGTTGGTAATATGGTAGTTTCGTACCCGTTCCAACCGACCTTCGAGTTCGTTCAGTTCGTGGTAATGCGTAGCAAAAAGCGTTTTGGGCTTGTTGGAAATACCATGAAGGTGTTCCACAATACTCCATGCAATACTGATGCCATCGTAAGTGCTTGTACCCCGGCCAATTTCATCAAGCAGGATCAGACTCCGGTCCGATACATTGTTGATTATGCTCGCCGTTTCGTTCATTTCCACCATAAAGGTACTTTCGCCCCCACTCAGGTTATCGCTTGCGCCTACCCGGGTAAAAATCTTATCCGTTAATGGAATCAGTGCTTCCCCTGCCGGAACAAAGCTTCCCATATGCGCCATCAGGGTGGTTAATGCTGTTTGACGCAGTACTGCACTTTTACCACTCATGTTGGGGCCGGTAAGGATGATGATCTGTTGGTCATCGGGATCGAGCAGGATATCGTTGGCTATAAAAGACTCTCCCGGTGGTAAAGCACGTTCAATAACCGGATGTCGGGCATCCTTCAGATCGAGCCGTTTGCCATCGTGCAGCGTGGGTTTGCGATATTGGTATAGAATGGCAATATGAGCGAAGCAGCAAAGACAATCGAGTACGCCAAGCACTTGTCCGTTGGTTTGCAAAGGTTGCAGAAAATCCTGCAACTCCATCAGCATATCGTCGAAAAGTGCGGTTTCAATGGCCATGATTTTGTCTTCGGCACCGGTGATCTTTTCTTCGTATTCCTTTAGTTCAGGGGTGATGTATCGCTCGGCATTGGTGAGGGTTTGTTTCCGCATCCAGTTTTCCGGAACCTTATCCTTATGCACATTGGTGACCTCGAGATAGTATCCGAATACGTTGTTGAATCCGATTTTTAGCGAGCTGATACCCGTAGCAAAAGCTTCCTGTTGCTGTAATTGAATAAGGTATTGTTTGCCTCCTGAAGATATTTTGCGTAACGCATCGAGTTCCTCGTGTTGTCCTTCTGCAATCAGTCCGCCCTTGTTGGCTGAAGCCGGTGGGTTTTCTACAAACAGCCTGCAGATTTTTTCCATTTCTGTGGCGCAGGGGTTCAGCGATTCAGCCAGTCTTTTCAGATAAGGCGTTACTTCGGGTTGGCTGCCCCAGGTTTTCAACAGGGCTACCTGTTTCAGACCTTTTGCAATTTGCAATACTTCCCGAGGGTTTATTTTTTTCAGCGGGATCTTGCTCACCAATCTTTCTACATCTCCGCATTGCTTTACAGCATTTTGTATCTGTTGCCTCAATTCGGTATTTTTTACCAGCCACTCTACGGTATCAAGCCGTTGTTGAATGCGCGCCAGATCATTCAGCGGCATCACAAGCCAACGTTTTAGCAAACGGGCACCCATTGCACTTACCGTTTGATCCATTACTGTCAGCAAGGTTTGTCCATCACGCTGATACCCCTGCACAAGTTCCAAATTGCGGATGGTAAACCGGTCCATCCATAAATGTTCTTCCCTGTTGATGCGCTGTATGGCAGTAATATGCTGCAGGTTGGGGTGTTCTGTATCGCGTAAGTAATGTAAAACAGCCCCGGCGGCAATGATGGCACCTGACAAGTCGTCAATTCCAAAACCTTTCAGGCTCAGGGTGCCAAATTGTTTTAGCAGGGTTTCTGTTCCATAGGTCTCGTGAAAAATCCACTCGTCGAGTGCATAAGTATAAAACTGAGTGCCAAAATATTCTTTAAAATGCTTTTGTTGTTGCCTTGCAAAAATAACCTCTGCCGGTCGGAGGCTTTGCAAAAGCTTGTCGGTATAATCGCGGTCGCCTTCTGCTGCAAAAAACTCCCCGGTAGAGATATCAAGAAATGCAATGCCGAATTGATCCTCTTTAAGGAAATGAATCCCGCAGAGAAAATTGTTTGAATGGTGCTCAAGCAATTTGTCGTTGGTGGCCACGCCCGGGGTTACGAGTTCGGTTACCCCGCGTTTTACAATGCCTTTGGCCTGTTTGGGATCTTCAAGCTGATCGCAGATTGCTACCCGGAAACCGCCTTTCACCAACTTGTGCAGATAAGTTTCGAGTGCATGGTGTGGAAAGCCTGCAAGCTCGCTGTCTCCTCCACCATTGTTTCGTCGGGTGAGGGTAATACCAAGCACCCGACTTGTATGGATGGCATCCTGCCCGAATGTTTCATAAAAATCACCCACCCTGAAAAGCAGGATCGCGTCGGGGTACCGTTGTTTGATAGCCCGGTGTTGCTGCATCATAGGGGAGTCGGAAGAACCTTTTGCCATAGCCTACAAAAGTAATGCCCGCCTTGCTAGGAATAAAATGAGGATAGGAGCAGTTTTCCACAAGAAAACAACGGTAAATGATCCCGAAATTTAAAAAGGAAGGGGTTTTACTGCTTTTTGTCAATTATCATAATAAAAAACCTGACCGGGAGGTAAAGGATTAGGGTGCATTATCCCTTTGCGATATATTCCAGAAAAGGAGGGGCTCTGGCAAGAAAATTTCAGATTGAAAAGATCTGTTGATAATCAAACCAAAATATTCAGAAATAGAATCGTTGAGATTTTTCAATTCAGAGGGCTCTTTGTACAGCCTATTCTACCTAAGCTGGGTGATGTAAAATCAGAGAACCTTAAAAGGCTAATATGGCAAACCTTACCTTGATTATCCCGGTTATTTACAACACCTGAGCTA